>NZ_JABXEP010000143.1:0-21313 GCF_013372605.1 Myxococcus sp. AM009 | reverse complement strand
CCGTTCTCCCCGTACGAAGCGTCACGCCCCCTGAATCCCATCAGTGCCAGGGCCCCTCCGTCCAATCCCCCCCGACTCCAGGGCAGCAGACCTTCCGCCAGCGAACACCCCGCGGGACGCGCCCACGTCCTCCCCGGTGGGTGGCCAACGCGCACACCGCGATGCCGCGGCGCGGCGGGAATTCAATCCGGCGTCAGCGCAGACTCCCTGGGGAAAGGTGTAAGGATGAGGCACCCCATGGCGGCGGACTCCGAGAGCACCTTTCGCATCCAGGCCCGCGCGGACCTGCATGCATCCGAGCGGTCCCAGAGCGACCCTTCGCGTGCCCAGCAAGGCCCGGGCACGCTGGCCGGGGAGTACGTCCTCAAGGCGCTGCTCGCCTCGGGTGGGCACGGCAGCGTGTACGAGGCGGAGCACCGCATCCTGGGCCGGCGGGCCGCGGTGAAGGTCCTCCACCCGCACCTGGCGGACCAGGGGGAGATGCTCAAGCGCTTCGTGCGCGAGGCGCGCGTGGTGAACCAGATTCGCCACCCCAACATCGTGGATGTCTATGACTTCGGGCTGATGCCGGACGGCAGCCCCTACTACGTCATGGAGCTGCTCACCGGCCGCACGCTCAGCCAGGTGGTGCTGGAGCGCGGCCGGCTGTCGTCGACGCGCGCGCGCGCGTACCTGGAGCCCGTCTGCGGCGCGCTGGAGGCCGCGCACCGTGCGGGCGTCGTCCACCGCGACTTGAAGGCCAGCAACATCCTCGTCGTGGAGGAAGGCGAGCACCCCCGGGTGAAGCTGCTGGACTTCGGCATCGCCAAGCTGCTGCACGCCGAGCCTTCGCAGGAAGGGCTCACCATCGCCGGCCAGCGGCTGGGCACCGCGCACGCCATGGCGCCCGAGCAGTTCCGCGGCGGCCCCATTGGCCCGCACACGGACATCTACGCGCTGGGCGTGCTGCTGCATCAGCTCATCACCGGCCGCTATCCCTTCCAGTGCGAGGACCGGATGGAGCTGGAGCGGCTGCACCTGGAGGCGCCCGCGCCCCGGCCCAGCGCCATCGCCGCGGTGTCCCCGGCGGTGGACGCGGTGGTGCTGCGCTGCCTGGAGAAGGACGGCGGCCGCCGCTTCGGCAGCGTGACGGCCTTCCTCGCCGCGCTCAGCGAAGCGGCCGAGGAGCCCGTCCAGCCCACGCGCCGCACGCGGCTGGCGCTCGCCGTCCACGCCGAAGTCGTGCTCGCCGCCTCCGCCCAGGATGACGACGCCGTGTACGCGGTGCTCGCGGACGTGCTGGATGGGCTGGAGCAGGGCCTGCGCGGCGGCGGCTTCCTGCTGGCGCTCCAGTCCGGCACCTCCCTGCTGGCCGTGCACCCGCTGGACCACGGCGCCCCCACCACCGAGCGCACCGAGTACCTGCGCGAGGCGGAGCGCACGCTGCGGGTGCTCCAGGACATGGCGCAGAAGCTGGCGGACCCGGTGAATGCCCGCGTCCACCTCTGCCTCCACCTGGGCCAGGCGGAGACGCGTGGCGACGCCTCGGAGTCCGAGGTCGTGGGAGGCCCCGTCACCGACGTGGGCACCTGGCGCCTGCGCACCGCGGATGGCTTCGCGCTCACGCCGGCCGCATCGCTCGCGTTGGAGTTCGACGAAAGCGATTAGCTGGCGGAAAGCCCGTATCCGCTATCACCTTGCGAGCAAGTAGGAGCGCCGTCGTCGCCCATGACACACACCAGGTGTCTCCGGGCAGACCCCTACCCGAATTTTCCCGCCGAGCCATATTTTCTCACGACTTGAACACCGTCACACTGGCTTCATCCATCAGCGACAGTGTTTTAGTTCGTGGGAGCTGGAGTTGATGGCATCCGGGGAGCTGGCATTGCTCGCTCCCTGAAACGGGGGAGAGCCATGCATTTCATGCCAGCGTCTCTGTCTGGAATCCAAATCAATCCCTGCCTGAAACACCTACGCCGGCCGCGCATCGCCGGGGGGCTGTTGAGCCTGGCGCTGGGATTCGGAGGCGGGGCATGTGGTCCAGCGGAACCCGAGGGTGATACCTGGACGCTGTCCGAAGCCCGCACGGCGGCCGAATCAGGCAACGGATTGTCGACCAATGGCTTATCAACCAACGGCCTTTCAACCAACGGACTATCCACCAATGGCTTGTCAACCACCGGGCTCTCCTCGGCTGGGTTCTCCAACTGGTTCAACCAGGACCCCATCCAAGCCGATGAAATCATGCGTTACATCATCCGGTGCGCGGCGAAGGAGAATCAGCAGCGCAAGTACACTCACCCGGTGACGGGGGTGAAGTACACCTGGGAAGGAGGCCTGGGTCTGGCACACAACTGGGCCACGGGCGCACCGGCGACGCCCCAGGAGGAGGAGATTGTCTCCGCCTGCCTGGCGGCCCACGCGAACAAGTTCGGGCTCTCCGTCGCCATCTCCGTGCTGGGCCGCAACGCGCGGGGCGGCGCCCTGTCGTACACGGAGCAGGAGCTGTCGACGTTCAGCGAGCGGGAGGCGTGCTTCTTCGGCAACCTCTTCGACGGCACCGGCGTCTTCGCCGCCACGGACCGCGGCTACCTGCGCGAGGACGAGAGCAGCGTGCGCGCCTGCGGCCTTGCCTCGAACCCCGCCCAGGCGGACTGCCTGCCCATCATCCACACGGGCACCTGCGAGTCGCTCTGCCAACGCGCCGCCACCGACGCCCTCCCCTTTGACTGGGACGCGGGCAAGAAGAACCCGCCCTCCACCGGCGAAACGCCCTACTACGAAACCTGCACGTACAACGGACGCGCCTTCCAGCCGCTCACGACGCGCCTGCAGCCGCGCGACATCCACCGCTGCGGAGATGGCGTCTGTCAGTTCACCGAGCGTTGCGGCAGCGGCGTCGCGGCGGGAAGCTGCCAGGCGGACTGCGGCACGTGCCCCGACTGAAGCAGCGGGTGCTCGGTTGGAACACACCGTCTCCGTCCTGCGGCGCACGCTGTCACCCCCCTTCCGTCCCTTGCCCCTGACCGCCATGACAGTGTTGACTACGCGGGTCTGTCGCGACTCGTGGCTCTTCCACGAACAGACACCACACCGCTGGAGCCGGACGCGATGACGCTGCGAGCGAGGGTGATGCTGATGTCCGCGGTGGCGCAGCGGCGCGGAACGCTGCGGCGGGCCTTCGACACGCTCCAGGCCCCTGCCATGAATGGCGCGCGGCTTCGCGCGCCGCGGCCCTCCACACGGGAGGCGGCGCTGCTGGAGGAGACGGTCCGTGAGCGGACCGCGGCGTTGGAGGCGGCCAACGTCAAGCTGTCCCGCAGCCTGGAGCAGCTGCGCGCCACCCAGGCGCAGCTGCTGTTCGCCGACCGGCTGATTGCGCTGGGCCGCATCGCCGCGGGCGTGGGGCACGAAATCAACAACCCGCTGGCCTTCATCCTCAGCAACCTGGAGTACATCCACCAGGAGCTGCAGCAGAAGGAGCACCTCTCCGAGCAGGACCGGCAGGAGGTGCTGGAGGCGCTGGCGGAGACGCGCGACGGCGCCGAGCGCATCCGCCTCATCGTCCGTGACTTGCAGACGCTGTCACGCGCGGAGGACGTGGGCACGGGCCCGTCGGACCTGGCCTCGGTGGTGCGCACGGCGGCGAAGATGGCCATGCACGAGCTGCGGCACCGCGCGCGGCTGGTGGTGGAGTGTGAGGGCCTGCCGCCGGTCCAGGGCAACGGCGCGCGGCTGGGGCAGGTGTTCCTCAACCTGCTGCTCAACGCGGCGCAGTCCATCGTCCCCGGCGAGGTGGAGAAGAACGAGGTCCACGTCGTCGCCCTCGAGGCGAAGGCCGGCCGGGTGGCGGTGGAGGTGCGCGACACCGGCTGCGGCATCTCCCCCGAGCACCGCGAGCGCATCTTCGACCCGTTCTTCACCACCAAGCCCCTGGGCGTGGGCACGGGCCTGGGGCTGGCGGTGTGCCATGGCATCGTGACGTCGCTGGGCGGCACCCTGACGGTGGAGAGCGCCCCGGAGCGGGGCAGCATCTTCCGCGTCACGTTGCCCGTGGCCGGCGCCTTCGCCCAGGCGCCTCGCGCTCCGCAGCAGGCGGACGCGGTGGCTTGAGCGACTCCGGCGCCAGGCTCGCATCGTATGGCGTCATCCCCTGCATCGGCGGCGCGTAGAGGTGCAGGGACACCGCCCCGCGGCGGGACGCATTGTCGATGCGGTGGATGGTGTCCGGGAACTCCAGCAGGAGGTCGCCCTCGCTCGCCCCCACGATGACCTGGGGCACCAGCCGGTCCCCCGCCCACGCGAAGCGCGTCTCCCGCAGCAGGCCCCGCACCAGCCAGGAGGCGCCCCCGGAGCCGCCATGGTCATGGACGCGGGACGCCTGCCCGGGGAGCCAGGAGACGAGCAGCAGCTCGCACGCGGGCGTCCGGGCAAGCGTCTGCCGCGAGTAGCCCGAGGGCTCGAAGCGCACCAGCTTGTCCAGCAGTCCCCAATCGAGCTTGCTGGAGCGCAGCCGCTCCACCAGCCACACCAGGGAGACGACGTCCTCTGTCTGTTCCGGCAATGGCCAGCCGAGCAGCGCCCGCGCCACGGCGCCGTGCTCACGCTGGTCGATGATGGGCGCGCGCATGATGTTCCCCCGCGTGTGCGAGGCAATGTGAGCACGAAGCGGCACCCTGCCCAGGGAGGAGCGCCGGGCATCCAGGTCCGGCGCCTGGACACCCGGCCACCTCCAACGGATGCCAGCGGGCGTGCCAGGACCTACGATGGGTGCGTGCGAGCACTGGGGTGTTGGGACGTGGCCATCGTGGGGGGAGGCGCCAGCGGCACGCTGCTGGCCGTGCACCTCCTGAGGAGCGCGCGGGGGCCGCTCCACGTGGCCTTGGTGGAGCGGAGCGCGCGGGCGGGCCTGGGGCTGGCGTATTCGACGACGAGCCCGTGTCACCTGCTGAACGTGCCAGCGGCGCGGATGGGGGCCTTCGCGGACGACCCGGAGCACTTCCTGCGCTGGGTGCGCCGTGAGCTGCCCGACACGGCGCCCGGCGCGTTCATCTCCCGCCAGCGTTATGGCCGCTACCTGGAGTCGGTGCTGCGCGAGGCACGCGCCCAGGCCGCGCCGGGCGTGCACCTGGAAGTGGTGACCCGCGACGTCGCCTCGGTCGAGGAGACGGACGACGGCACGGTGCGCGTCGCGCTGGCGAGCGGGGACCAGCTGGAGGCCCGGACCGTGGTGCTGGCCCTGGGCAATGCGCTGCCCGCCAACCCGCGCGTGCCCGACGGCGAGCTGTACGCCAGCCGCCGTTATCACCGCTCCCCCTGGGCGCAAGCTGCGCTCCGGGGCGTGGCCGCCACCGACGACGTGCTGCTCATCGGCACGGGGCTCACCATGGTGGACACCGTGCTGTCGCTGGTGGAGCAGGGACACCAGGGGCACCTCCATGCGCTGTCCCGGCACGGCCTGTTGCCCCACGTGCACCACGAGACACTCCAGGCGGGCGCCACGGCCTATGCCTCGCCCGGGCTCCGGGAGGCGCTACGGGCCCTGCGCCAGGAGGTGCGGCGCGGGCGCGGCGACGTGAGCGCGGCGGGCACGCGCCCCGTGCGCATCCGCGCCATCCTCCACCTCTTGCGCCGGGAGGTGCGGCGCGCGGAGGAGGCGGGCGCGGACTGGCGGGCGGTGGTGGACGCGCTGCGGCCCGTGTCGATACCGCTATGGCGGCGGTTGCCGGTGGGCGAGCGGCGGCGCTTCCTCCGGCACCTGCGCGCGTACTGGGACGTGCACCGGCACCGGATGGCGCCTGGCATCGGCGAGAAGGTGGAGCGGCTGCGACGCGAGGGCCGGCTGACGCTCCATGCGGCGCGCATCCAGGGCTTCGCGCTGGAGGCGTCCGGCGTGGCGGTCCGCGTGCGGCGGCGGGGCCAAGGCGCAGAGGAGGTGCTGCGCGTCCAGCACGTCATCAACTGCACGGGGCCGGAGGGCAGCATGACGCGCGGCCATCCAGTGCTCGGGGGGTTGGTGGAGACAGGGCGCGCGCGCTCGGACGCCCTGGGCATGGGGCTGGCCACGGACGCGGACGGCGCGCTGCTGGACGCGGGCGGACGCGCCTCCGGACGCCTCTACACGCTGGGCCCGCCGCGCCGGGGCGAGCTGTGGGAGACGACGGCCGTCCCCGAGATTCGAGGACAGGCGCGGGAGCTCGCGTGGCACCTGCTCCAGCGCCTGTCATCCACGCGCGCGCCGCATCCGGCGATGGAAGCGGCGGGCGCTCCGCTCGCCGAGTAGCGCCGGGCGCTACTCGGCGGACACCGCCACGATGCCCAGCCCTTCCACCGTGAGCTGCACCCGGTCCCCCGGGCGCAGCATGTGCGCGGCGGTGGCGGCGCCCGCGAGCACGATGCTCCCCGCGGGCAACACCTGGCCGCGCTGGGCCAGCAGCTCACACAGCTGGATGACGGAGATGACGGGGTCCCCCGAGATGGCATCCGAGCGGGCGGATTGGACGGGTTCGCCATTCACCGACATCGTCATCTCCAGCCGCGTGAGGTCCAGCGCGCGCGGGGGATGCTCGGTGGTGCCCAGCACGAACAGCGAGGAGGACGCGTTGTCCGCCACCACGTCCGGCAGGGAGAAGTACTTGAAGTCGCGGTAGCGCGAGTCGAGGATTTCCATCGCCGCGAACACGGACTCGCAGGCGTCCAGCACCTCGTCGCGCGTCACCGTGCCGCGCAGCTCGCGGGCGGTGCGGAAGGCAATCTCCGGCTCGATTTTGGGGTGGACGCCCCGCGACAGCTGAATCACGCCGTCGGCGGGCACCTGCATCCGGTCCGTGAGCACGCCGTACACGGGCGAGTCCAGGTTCATCTGCTTGCGCTTGGCCTCGGAGGTGAGGCCCATCTTCAAGCCCACCACGCGCTCGCCGTGGGACAGGCGCAGCCGGATTCCCGCCTCCTGGATGGCGTAGGCCTCCGGCACGCTCAGCGTGGGCTGCTCGCGGGTGAGGGGCGCCACCTCGCGGCGCTCCAGCCTGGCCGAGTCCAGGATATGTGCCAGTGCCTCGTGGTCCACGGTCGCGGTCATCCCCGTCCCTCTCTTCGTCTTTCCGGCCACGCCAGGATGGCGCACCGCCCGGGTGGTGGCGCGGAGCTTCCGGCACCCGGACGCGGACGCGCAAGCGCCGCGAACCCGGACCGGGGTGGACGCGGACGTCCAGCGCGCCGTGCTACATAGCGCGGCAACCCCCGGCCGGGTGGGATTCTCCCAAGGAGCTGTTCTCATGCGCTACCCCAGCATCATCGCGGCCCTGCTCTTCACCGCCACCGCCGCGAACGCCCAGGAATACGACGAGCACGTCCACGACGGTTTCTACCTGCGCCTGCAGGTGGGCGGCGGCCACCTGCGAGCCACGGCGGCCGACTTCTCGCCCGAGGTCGCGGTGAAGGGCGCCAGCGCCAACATCAACGCCGAAATCGGCTTCGCGCTCTTCAACAACTTCATCCTCTACGGCAAGCTCTACGGCGCCGGCGCACCCAACCCGAGCATCCAGGTGGGTGACCTCTCCGTCGACAACGCGAACGAGGAGTGGAGCCAGAACTTCGGCGCGGTGGGCCTGGGCGTCACCTATTACTTCATGCCCGCCAACATCTACCTGTCCGGCGCCATCAGCTACACCCAGCTCTCCATCACCGAGCAGGGCGAGAATGTCGCGGAGACGGACCTGGGCGGCGGCCTGCACCTGGGCATCGGCAAGGAGTGGTGGGTCAGCAAGAACTGGGGCCTGGGCATCGGCGCCGAGCTGGCGCTGGGCCGCATCCGGGACGACAGCAACAATGACAACTGGAACGTCACCAACGTGTCCATCGTCCTCTCCGCGACGTACAACTGACGCGCGCCGCAGTGGACGCCAGCCTCAGCCCTGCTGGTTGAGGCTGGCCGCGAGCGCTCGCACCGCCACGCGCGGGCTGAAGCGCACGCCCAACGCCCCCACCCAGTTGAGCAGTCCGTGGATGGAGAGCACCCGGCCGCGCAGCATCATCGCGTAGGCATGGGCGGCCACGTCCTCCGCCCTGGCCACGCCCGGCCGCTGGAATAGCCGCGTCTGGCCGTTGCCGGCGCGCTGGGTGAACTCCGTGTGCGTGGCGCCCGGGCAGTGGCACGTCACCGTCACGCCCGTGCCCTTCAGCTCGTGCGCCAGCGCCTCCGACAGGGACACCACGAAGGCCTTGGTCGCGAAGTACGTGGCCATGAAGGGCCCGGGCTGGAAGGCCGCGGTGGAGGCGACGTTGAGGATGCGCCCGCTGCCCCGCTCCCGCATGGGCCGCGCGAACAGGTGCGACAGCTTCAGGAGGGCGGTGCAGTTGACCTCCACCATCTCCGCCTCGCGCGCCAGGTCCTGCTCCAGGAAGGGGCCACACGAACCGAAGCCCGCGTTGTTCACCAGGAACTCCACCGCCAGCCCCTTCGCGCGCACGGCCTCGAAGAGCTGCTCGGGAGCCTCCGGCCGACTCAGGTCCGATGGGAAGACGTGTGCCTTCACCCCATGGGCCTGCTCCAGCTTCACCGCCAGCGCCTCCAGCCGCGGCGCGCTGCGCGCGACCAGGATGACGTCGTGTCCATCCTTCGCGAACAGGTGTGCGAACTGCTCTCCCAAACCCGCCGAAGCTCCGGTGATGAGCGCCACTTTCCGCGACATGGATGTCTCCTCCAGGTGCCGCCTTATAGCCGAGCGGCTCGAGCGTGGCTGCCCCGCGAACATCCATCCGCCCCGGCAGGCGGGGCTGCCGGGCGGCCTCGTGGCTTGCCGCGTCCTGGCGGGGTGGTGAGCTTCCCGCCCACCCAGGGGAGGGCGACACATGAAGCGAGGCATTCTCACGGGCTTCACCACCGGGCTGCTGACGACCACCGCGGCCTCCGCATGCCCCACCTGCCGCCCCGACGTGGTGGCCGCCATTTTCGATGAGCACTTCTGGGGCCGGCTGTTGCTCACATTCCACCCCTTCCTCATCCTCCTGCTCATCGTGAGCGCGCTGTATTTCGCCACGCGAGAAGTCCCTGCCCCCGCGCCGGTGAAGCAGCGCGCACGGAGACAGGGGCGGGAGCGCTCCCGGTGAGTGGCCGGAATCGCGGCCCGCTCGTGCTCGCGGGACTGCTGCTGGGCGTGGGCCTGGGCGGCTTCGTCGATGGCATCCTCCTGCACCAGATTCTCCAGTGGCACCACATGCTCTCCACACCGCTGCCGCCCGATGACGTGGTCAGCATCAAGGTGAACATGTTCTGGGATGGCCTCTTCCACGCGCTCACCTGGGTGGTGACGCTCGCGGGCGTGTGGGTCCTGTGGCGCGCGGGGCAGCGCTCCGACGTGCCGTGGTCCACCCGGACCTTCGCGGGCGCCATGCTGGCGGGCTGGGGCTTCTTCAACGTCGTCGAGGGCATCCTCGACCACCAGCTCTTCGATCTGCACCACGTGAAGCCCGGGCCGGACCAGCTCGCGTGGGATGTGGGCTTCCTCGTCTTCGGCGCGCTGCTCATCGCCGCGGGCTGGGCGTTGGGACGCGCGGGCCGCGAGGACCGGGTCCCCCGAGGCGGACTGCGTGTGCCCCACCCGGCGCACTGACAGCAGCTTCACCCCTTGGCGACGCTGGCGGTCCTCGCGCGTTCGCGCAGTGCGGCATTGCGCGGGCCTTCCGGGCGGGCGGCCACGATTCCATGACAGTGGACTGCGGGCGCGCGTGGTGCTGGTGAGGCACGGAGGGGCGGCGTACATTGCGCGCCCTTCCACAGGGCTGGCGGGGTTCACCGCCGCCGGGTCCGTGGGCAGGCGCTACCGGAGGGCTCGGCCATGGAGAAGGTGCTCAACTACATCGGCGGTGAGCTGCTGCCCGCGCGCGGCGGCGGGTGGCTGGACAAGCCCGAGCCCGCCACTGCCAGGACGTACGCCCACGTCCCGGACTCCGACGCGTCCGACGTCCAGCACGCGGTGGAGGCCGCAGCGCGGGCCTTCCCTGCCTGGGCCGCCACCCCAGCCACCGAGCGCTCGCGCATGCTGCGCCGTCTCGCGGACGGCATCCGGAGCCGCCTGGACGGCTTCGCCCGCGCGGAGTCCATCGACACCGGCAAGCCGCTGTCGGTCGCCGCCACGGTGGACATCCCGCGCAGCATCCTCAACTTCGAGTTCTTCGCGGACGCGGTGACGCAGTTCTCCAGCGAGGCGCACCAGACGGACGACGTGGCCCTCAACTACACCCTGCGCGCGCCGCTGGGCGTGGTGGGCTGCATCTCCCCCTGGAACCTGCCGCTGTACCTGCTGACGTGGAAGATTGCCCCGGCGCTCGCCATGGGGAACTGCGTGGTGGCCAAGCCATCCGAGGTCACGCCGATGACGGCGTACCTGCTGGCCCAGGTCTGCCGCGACGTGGGCCTGCCGCCCGGCGTGCTCAACCTGGTGCACGGCCTGGGCCCCAAGGTGGGCGCCGCGATGAGCGAGCACCCGGACATCAGCGCCATCTCCTTCACCGGCAGCACCCGCACCGGCGCGGAGATTGCCCGCGTGGCCGCGCCCGCGTTCAAGAAGTTGTCGCTGGAGATGGGCGGGAAGAATCCCAACGTCATCTTCGCGGACTGCGACTTCGACGAGGCGCTGGCCACCACGCTGCGCTCGTCCTTCTCCAACCAGGGGCAAATCTGCCTCTGCGGCCCGCGCATCTTCGTGCAGCGGCCCCTCTACGAGCGCTTCAAGGAGGCGCTCGTCACGCGAACGCGCGCGCTCAAGGTGGGTGACCCGCTGGAGGCGGGCACGGACCAGGGCGCGCTGGTGTCGCAGCAGCACTTCGACAAGGTGCTGGGCTACGTGAGCCTCGCGAAGCAGGAGGGCGGGCGCGTGCTCACCGGCGGGCAGCGCGCCAGCGTGCCCGGACGCTGCCGCGACGGCTGGTTCGTGGAGCCCACCCTCATTGAAGGCCTGGACGCGGACTGCCGCACCAACCAGGAAGAGATTTTCGGCCCGGTGGCCAGCATCATGCCCTTCGACTCGGAGGACGAGGTGCTGGCGTGGGCCAACTCCACGAAGTACGGCCTGGCGGCCAGCGTGTGGACCCAGGACGTGAAGCGCGCGCACCGCTTCGCCTCGCGGCTCCACAGCGGCATCGTCTGGGTGAATACGTGGATGCTGCGCGACTTGCGCACGCCCTTTGGCGGCGTGAAGGACTCGGGCGTGGGACGCGAGGGCGGCTGGGACGCGCTGCGCTTCTTCACCGAGCCGAAGAACGTCTGCATCAAGCTGTGAGCCCCCCTAGCCCCCACGTGAGGAGCACGCCGTGAGCAGTGACAGCGCGCGAGTCGATTCGCAGAAGGCCCCCGAGCCGGTGGGCCTGTACCCCCACGCCCGGCGCGTGGGCAACCTCCTGTTCCTGTCCGGCGTGGGCCCGCGCGAGCGCGGCACGAAGAAGATTCCCGGCGTGGAGCTGGACGCGGAGGGCCACATCGTCTCGTACGACATCGAGGCGCAGTGCCACTCCGTGTTCCGCAACGTCCGCTACATCCTGGAGGACGCGGGCTCGTCCTGGGACAAGCTGGTGGACGTGACGGTGTACCTCACCGACATGAAGAAGGACTTCCCCACCTACAACCGGCTGTGGGCGGAGTACTTCAAGGACAACCCGCCGTGCCGCACCACGCTTGAAATCAACCGGCTGCCCACGCCGATTGCCATCGAGCTCAAGTGCATCGCCACCATCGGAGGTGAATGAATGGGCCGCCTGACTCCCATCAACTTCAAGAAGTGGATTGACGAGCACCGCCACCTGCTCAAGCCCCCCGTGGGCAACCAGCAGGTGTGGGAGGACCGCGACTTCATGGTCACCGTCGTCGGCGGGCCCAACGCGCGCACGGACTTCCACATCAACGAGGGCGAGGAGTTCTTCTACCAGCTCGAGGGCACGATGAACCTGCGGGTCATCGACGAGGGCCAGGTGCAGGACATCCCCATCCAGGAAGGAGAAATCTTCCTGCTGCCGCCCAACGTGCCGCACTCGCCGCAGCGCCCCGCGGGCACGGTGGGGCTGGTGCTGGAGCGCCGCCGCCAGCCGAAGGAAATGGACGGCTTCATGTGGCTGTGCCCGCGGTGCGGCGAGAAGCTCTATGAGGAGTTCGTCCACGTCACCAACCTGGTGACGCAGCTGCCGCCCATCTTCGAGCACTTCTACGGCAACCCCGACAACTGCACCTGCAAGAAGTGCGGGACGAAGGTGGTCAAGGGAGGCCCCGCCCGTTGAAGGTCGACATCCACACGCACCTCCTCCCCGCCCACCTGCCGCGCTTCGCCGAGCGCTACGGCTACGGCGGCTTCATCACCCTGGACCACCACGCGCCCTGCCGCGCGCGCATGCTCCGGGATGACGGCAAGTTCTTCCGCGAAATCGAGAGCAACTGCTGGGACCCGGTGAAGCGCATGGAGGAGTGCGACGCGGCCGGCGTCCACGTCCAGGTGCTGTCCACCATCCCCGTGATGTTCGGCTACTGGACGAAGCCGGAGCACGGCGCGGACCTGGCGCGCTTCCTCAACGACCACCTCGCCTCCGTGGTGCACGCGCACCCCAAGCGCTTCGTGGGCCTGGGCACGGTGCCGCTCCAGTCCCCAGAGCTGGCGGTGCGCGAGCTGGAGCGCTGCGTGAAGGAGCTGGGGCTCGCGGGCGTGCAGATTGGCTCGCACGTCAACGACTGGAACCTGTCCGACCCGGCGCTGTTCCCCTTCTTCGAGGCCGCCAGCGAACTGGGCGCGTCCGTCTTCGTCCACCCGTGGGACATGATGGGCGAGGCGAAGATGCAGAAGTACTGGCTGCCGTGGCTGGTGGGCATGCCGGCCGAGGTGTCGCTGGCCATCTGCTCCATCCTCTTCGGCGGAGTGCTGGAGCGGCTGCCCAAGCTGCGCTTCGCCTTCGCGCACGGCGGCGGCGCGTTCCCCCACACACTCGGCCGGATTCAGCACGGCTTCGAGGCGCGGCCGGACCTGGTGGCCGTGGACAACAAGGTGCCGCCCCGGGACTACCTGGGTCGCTTCTGGGTGGACTCGCTGGTCCATGACGCGGACGCGCTGCGCTACATCGTCCGGCTCTTCGGCCAGGACAAGGTGGCGCTCGGCAGTGACTACCCCTTCCCCCTGGGCGAGGACCGCCCGGGCACGCTCATCGAGTCCCTCACCGAGCTGGAGCCCGCCGCGCGTGAGCGGCTGCTCTGGCGCAACGCCTTCGACTGGCTGGGACGCGCCCCCGAGGACTTCGCACCATGACGACGCCGTACCCCTTCGAGGACTCCGAGGCCTTCGCGCGGAAGCTGGACGCCGAGGACGCGCTGCGCGGCTTGCGCGACGCGTTCCACTTCCCACCCGGTCCGGACGGCGAGCCGGTGGTGTACCTGGCGGGCAACTCGCTGGGCCTCCAGCCGCGCAACGCCGCGCGCTACATCCAGGAGGAGCTGGAGGACTGGGCGCGGCTGGGCGTGGAGGGCCACCACCAGGGCCGCCACCCGTGGCTGCACTACCACGAGCTCGTCACCGAGCAGGCGGCGCGGCTGGTGGGCGCCAGGCCCCTGGAAGTCGTGGTGATGAACACCCTGTCGGTGAACCTGCACCTGATGATGGTGTCGTTCTACCGGCCCACGAAGCAGCGCTTCAAAATCCTGGTGGAGGCCGGCGCCTTCCCGTCGGACCAGTACGCCGTCGCCTCGCAGGTGCGCTTCCACGGCTACGACGCGCGCGAGGCCGTGCTGGAGCTGAAGCCTCGCGCGGGTGAGGAGACGCTGCGCACCGAGGACATCCTCGCCACGCTGGAGCAGCACGGCCACGAGGTGGCGCTGGTGATGCTGGGCAGCGTGAACTACCTCACCGGGCAGGCGTTCGACCTGGCCGCGATTACGAAGGCCGCGCACGCCAAGGGCTGCTTCGTCGGCTTCGACCTGGCGCACGGCGCGGGCAACCTGAAGCTGTCGCTGCACGACGACGGGCCGGACTTCGCGGTGTGGTGCTCGTACAAGTACCTCAACGCGGGCCCGGGTGCGCTGGGCGGCGTGTTCGTCCACGAGCGGCACGCGAACACGAAGGACCTCCCCCGCTTCGAGGGCTGGTGGGGCCACGACAAGCAGACGCGCTTCCAGATGGGGCCCACCTTCAGCGCGCTGCCGGGCGCGGAGGGGTGGCAGCTCTCCAACCCGCCCATCTTCCAGCTCGCGGCGCTGCGCGCGTCCCTGGAGCTGTTCGACCAGGCCGGCATGGCGGCGCTGCGCGCCAAGAGCGAGCGGCTCACCGGCTTCATGGAGTTCCTGCTGGACAAGCTGCCCGAGGGCTTCGTGCGCATCACCACGCCCCGGGACGTGAAGCAGCGCGGCGCCCAGCTCTCCCTGCGCTTCAGGGGCGAGCCCCAGGGCCTGCTGAAGCGGCTGGGCGACGCGGGCGTCATCTGCGACTTCCGCAAGCCGGACATCATCCGCGCCGCGCCCGCGCCGCTCTACAACTCCTTCACGGACGTGTACCGCTTCGTGAAGACGCTGGAGGGCCACGCCCGTGAGTGAGGCGCGCAAGGACACCGTCACCGTGGTGGGCGCGGGGCTGGTGGGCGCGCTGCTGTCCATCTACCTGGCGCGCCGGGGCCACGCCGTGGAGCTGCTGGAGCGGCGCCCGGACATGCGGCGCGAATTGGTCGACGCGGGGCGCTCCATCAACCTGGCCATCTCCACGCGCGGGCTCCATGCGCTGCGGCAGGTGGGCCTGGAGGACGAGGCGCTGAAGCACGCCATCCCGATGCGCGGGCGGATGATTCACCCGCCCCGGGGCGAGTGCGTCTACCAGCCCTACGGCAAGGATGACTCGCAGCACATCAACTCGCTGTCGCGCGCGTGGCTCAACGCCTTCCTCATGACGGCGGCGGAGGCCACCGGCAAGGTGAACATCCGCTTCAAGCAGCGGGTGACCGCGGTGGACTTCGGCTCGGGCGCGCTCACGGTGCACGACGATGCGACCGGCGAGGTGCGCCAGGAGCCCGGCCGCGTGGTGTTCGGCACGGACGGCTCCGCCTCCGCCATCCGTCAGGCGTTGGAGCAGCGGCCGGACTTCCAGGGGACGCAGGAGCAGCTCGGCCACGGGTACAAGGAGCTGACGATTCCGGCGGGCCCCGGCGGCGCGTTCCAGATGGAGAAGCACGCGCTCCACATCTGGCCTCGCGGCACGTTCATGTTGATTGCGCTGCCCAACGAGGACGGCAGCTTCACCTGCACGCTGTTCCTGCCCTGGCAGGGGCCGGTGAGCTTCGCGTCCCTGGACACGCCCGCGAAGCTGGAGGCGTTCTTCGACGCGCAATTCCCGGACGCGAAGGCGCTCATCCCGGACCTGGTGGAGGCGTTCTTCTCGCGCCCCACGGGCAGCATGGTGACGGTGAAGGGCGCGCCCTGGCACGCGGGCGGGCAGACGCTGCTGCTGGGCGACGCGGCGCACGCCATCGTCCCCTTCTTCGGCCAGGGGATGAACTGCGGCTTCGAGGACTGCGTCGTCCTGGACCGACTGCTGGGCCAGGGC
Source organism: Myxococcus sp. AM009 (assembly GCF_013372605.1). NCBI lineage: Bacteria > Pseudomonadati > Myxococcota > Myxococcia > Myxococcales > Myxococcaceae > Myxococcus > Myxococcus sp. AM009. Next base: position 5,777 of record NZ_JABXEP010000143.1, on the reverse strand, counting down.
GCAGGCTGGGAGCAGGTCTTCACGGACTTCGAGCGCCTGCGCAAGACGAACGCGGACGCCATCGCCGACATGGCGGTGGAGAACTTCGTCGAGATGCGCGACAGCGCCGGCGACCCGCGCTTCCAGTTGCGCAAGGCCGTGGAGAAGGTGCTGCTCAACGCCTTCCCGGACGCGTTCGTCAGCCGCTACTCCCTGGTGAGCTTCAGCCGCGTGCCGTACCGGCTGGCCTATCAGGTGGGCGCGCTGACGGACGGCATCGTCTCCGAGCTGAGCGAGGGCCTGGCGCGGGCGGAAGACGTGGACCTGACGCGCGCGGCGGAGCTCATCCGGAGCCGGCTGGCGCCATTCATGAAGGAGCACGCGGATGGATTTCGGACTGAAGGGTAGGCGCGCGCTGGTGATGGGCGCGTCCGCGGGGCTGGGCTACGCCATCGCGGAGGCGCTGGTGAAGGAAGGCGCCACGGTGGCCATCTGCTCGCGCGGTGGCGAGAAGCTGGAGCGGGCCGCGAAGACGCTGGGCGCCGCGCTCGCGGTGCCGTGTGACTTGACGCAGCCCGGGGCGGCGAAGGCGCTGGTGGAGGCTGTCACCGCGAAGCTGGGCGGCGTGGACGTCCTCGTGGTGAACACGGGCGGGCCGCCAGCGGGCGGCTTCGAGTCGCTGACGGCGGAGCAGTGGCAGCTCGGCTTCCAGAGCCTGTGGATGGCCGCGGTGGATAGCATCCAGGCGGTGCTCCCGGGGATGAAGGAGCGCCAGTGGGGCCGCATCGTCCTGGTGACGTCGCTGGCCGCGCGCGAGGCGATGAACAACCTGACCATCTCCAACGGCCTGCGCGCGGGCCTGCTCGGGCTGGTGAAGACGGTGAGCAACGAGGTGGCGCAGCACGGTGTCACGCTGAACGCGGTGCTGCCGGGCTACCACGCCACCGAGCGCATGCAGCAGCTCGGGCTGACGGACGAGAAGGTGGCGCCGCAGATTCCCGCGCGGCGGCTGGGCCGCCCGGAGGAGCTGGCCGCGCTCACGGCGTTCCTCTCCTCCGAGCAGGCGTCGTACATCACCGGTCAGTCCATCGCGGTGGACGGCGGCGCGCAGCGAGGCTTCTGAGCGCGTCAGCCGGACGCGGACCTCGCCGGGCGCCACGCCGCGCGTCCGGCGAGGTTCAGTCAGCCGGAGCCCGGGTGAAGAGCCGGCCGCCCAGCTTGCGCTGGCGCAGCTCCCGCTCCCACGCCGCCACGCGCGCCGCCTGTGCCTCGGCGGCGCGGCGCTTGTCGGCCGCGTCCGCTTCGTCGAGCTGCTGGTCGAACGCCTTCGCGTCGGCCAGGCCTGACTCCGAGCCGTCTGGATTCACGATGACGTAGGTCCCGTCCTCGAGTTGCCGCATGCGCCCCGCGGCGATTTCGGCCTCCACGTCGATGGGACGGGCATCTCCAATCGCGGCCGCCACCGCCAGCAGGCTCTCGTGCGGATCCAGCGGCGCCGGGGGCATGTCCACGCCATCACGACGGCTCGTGACGCTCCAGTCCGCGTGGGTGATGGGGTCCATCTGGAGCGTCATCACATCACTGAGGTGATGGTTGAAGTGGCGGATGGGGAGCGCGGCCCCCAACAACCCCAGCGGCAGGCCGACACACGCCACCGCCATGGTCGTCGCCACCACGCGGGCGCGCAGGTTCGCCATGACGTGGGTGCACACACAGAACACCAGGAAGAGGCCGCCCAGCACCGTGAGCTGCGGCATCATCCGGATGGGGTCGACGAAGCGCTCGAACTGAACCCACCCCACGAGGATGGGCACGGCCCACAGGGCGCCCGCCAGGACGAACGAGCGAGCCCTCATCCTGGGCAATGCCGCTGGCGCCCCCCTCGGGTCGCGGCGCCGCGCGACGAACGCGTGCAGCACCCCCGCGAGACAAATGAGGAACGCCCCGATGGCCAGCAGACGCCCCGCGCTCCACAGCGGCTCGCCCGCCATCACATCATCAAGGAAGTGGGACACCCCCAGGGTCAGCAGCCCCCCTCCCGCGATGTAGAGCAATAGATAGACGACGCCCATGATGCCCCCTCAAAAGGACTTCTCTTCAAAACGAACCTACCCTGTCGAATCTTGACCTGTGAAGAACCAAGCGGGCGACTTCGCAGCCAAAGCCTCACATCAAGGCCTGCACCGCGGCCACGACCTGGGGCCATTCCCGCGAGCGCGGGTCGATGACCTCGAAGTGCCCCGCGCCAGGCAAGGTGACGCAGCGGACGTCGTCCCCAAGCGCACGGCCGCGCGCGCAGAAGTCCTCGCTCATCGATGCGGGCACGGTGTCGTCCTCCGCTCCATGGACGAGCACCTGCGGCACCCCGAGCGGCTGGAGCGCCGCGGGCGAGGCCGTGCGGTAGCGCTCCGGCACCGTGGACGGCGTGCCACCCAGAAACGTCTCCACGATGCCGTCCCCCAGCCGGTGCGCGAACGCTCGCGGCAGGTCCACCACACCCGCCAGCGGCACCACGCCGCGCAGGGACAACGGCGCCTCGCCGTGAAGCGCATCACCGGGCCGCAGCCGGTGCCTGGCTCCCAGCCACGCCACCAGGTGCCCTCCCGCCGAATGGCCGAGCGCCACGACGCGCGAGAGGTCCAGCGCATGCGCCCGCGCGAGCGTGCGCAGGAAGTCGGTGCCCCGCGCCACGTCCTCCAGCGTACCGGGCCAGCCGCCGCCTTCGTGCCCCACGCGCCGGTACTCCAGGCTCCACGTCGCGAAGCCGCGCCGGGTCAGGTCCGCGCACAGGTGGCCGGCATGCTCCAGCCCGTACTTCGCGCGCCAGAAGCCTCCGTGCACCACGACCACCACCGGATGCGGCCCGGGGCCATGGGGGACACGCAGGTCGCCGAACTGGTGGGACTCCGTTCCATACGGGATGCGCGCGTCCGCGGCGGGCGCGGGCGTCTCCAGGACCCACATCGAGCTCATGGAGGCATCCTACCCGGTTGCGTGGGCCCACCCGTGGAGGCATAGCCAGGGCGCCCCCCTACCCCGGAGTCGCCGATGTCGAAGCCGCCCAAGAAGGTCACCACCGTCCGGTGCGCGTGCGGAAGCGTGGAGGTCGAAGCGCGTGGCGAGCCCATCATGACCACCGCCTGTTACTGCGATGACTGCCAGGAAGGCGCCCGCCGCATCGAGGCGCTGCCGGATGCGCGCCCCGTGCTGTCGCCCGACGGCGGGACGGAGTACGTGCTCTACCGGAAGGACCGCGTCCGCTGCGAGAAGGGCGCCGAGCTGCTGCGCCCCCACAAGCTCCAGGAGAAGTCCGTCTCCCACCGCGTCGTCGCCACCTGCTGCAACACGGCCATGTTCCTGGGCTTCGACCGCGGCCCCCACTGGGTGTCGGTGTACCGCGCCCGGCTCCAGCAGCCCGCCCCGCCCGTGGAGGCGCGCGTCCAGACGAAGTTCAAGTCCGCGAGCGTCACCTTGCCAACCGACGTGCCGAGCTACCCAAGCTACCCGCTCGGGTTCATGTTGAAGCTCGTGGGCGCCCAGGTGGCCATGTGGCTCGGCCGCTGAAGCGTGACGCACCGCAATAAAAACGCCCACTCCAGTGTCCACCGGCCATCAGTCCGGGAGCGTCCATGGTAGGCTTGAGTGTCAGCAGGCGAGCTTGAAGGTTTCAGCGCAAAGATTTTATACTTCAGGTCGGCAGATTTAGACTTGATTTCATCTCCCCAAGTGTAAATACCTGCGTCCACGGATTCCTTCCGCCGCACCGACGGCGAGGAACCCGGCTTGGGAGGTACGGACAATGGACGCGAAAGGGCTACGGACGTTCTTGGAAATTCCCTACGACGAGTTGGAAGAGCGCAACCTCAAGGTCAAGGAGCAGCGTCTCAAGCACATCGCGCCTGAGAAGCTCCGTGACGAGCGCATCGACTACCTGACGAAGGAACGCGCCATCAAGGCGGTCACCGTGTGCTTCACCGACCTCGAGGGTCGGCTGCACATGCTGGACTACGACAAGAAGTTCCTCATCAAGAGCGCCGACAACCTGACGTTCGATGGCTCCTCCATCCGGGGCTTCTCCGCGCAGCAGGAGAGCGACCTGCGGCTGAACATCGACTGGGGCGCCTTCTACTGGCTGCCCTCGGACATCTTCGGGCCGGGCAAGGTGCTGGTGTTCAGCGAGGTCCTGGAGCGTGACGGCTCGCCGTACCACGCCGACCTGCGCGGCAAGCTGAAGCAGCTCACCGAGTCGATGTACCAGAAGGACGGCACGGTGTTCCACGCGGCGCCCGAAATCGAGGGCTTCCTCTTCAAGGGCCGCGACGCCGAGCGCCACTACCACGAGACGGGCCGCTTCGACTTCATCTCCATCGGCGGCTACTACCACTCGCTGCCCGGCGACGTGCTGCGCACGTTCATCGACAAGGTGGCCGAGGCCCAGCGCGCCATGGGCTTCCAGAACGAGAAGGACCACCCCGAGGTGGCGCCCAGCCAGTTCGAGATCAACTTCTCGTACAGCGAGGCCCTCATCGCGGCCGACCAGATTCAGCTCTACAAGCTGCTCAGCCGCCAGGTGGCCGCGCAGCTGGACTGCACCGCCAGCTTCCTCCCGAAGCCGGTGACGGGCGTCAACGGCAACGGCATGCACGTGAACATGTCGCTGTCCAAGGGCGGGAAGAACCTCTTCTACGACAAGGACGGCCAGGACGGCCTCAGCCCCATGGGCTGGGAGTTCATCGACCGCATCCTCAACAACGCGAACGACATCTGCCTCACGCTCAACTCCAGCGTGAACGCGTACCGCCGCCTGGACCCGCACTACGAGGCGCCCAATCAAATCAAGGCCAGCGCCAACAACCGCGGCGCGATGGTGCGCATCCCCTTCGGCAACGAGCGCAGCGCGCGCGTCGAGTGCCGCTCGGTGGCGCCGGACGCCAACCCGTACCTGGTGCTCTACACCCTGCTGCGCACTGGCCTGGAGGGCCCGCAGCCGCAGGAGGACGCTGAGACCAAGCGCAGCCGCACCCGCTTCCTGCCGGACAACATCTTCGACGCCATCCGCCTCTTCAAGGGCAGCCAGTTCGTGTCGTCCATCCTGGGTGAGAGCGTGCAGAGCAAGTTCGCCGAGCTCAAGACGTCCACGGCCGAGCGCAGCCCGAAGCAGCTGGGCAACCGCGTGAAGTACTCGGAGATCGTGTTCCACCACGAGATCACCAACCAGTACCTCTGGAGCCAGTTCTAGGAACGGAAGAGAGGCCGCCGTCCTCCCGCGACATGGGGAGGCGGCGGCTTCGCGCGTTACAGCGGTTCGCTGCGCAGCGCCGCGGGCGGCTCGGAGGCCCGGGGCCGCGACAGCCGCAGCAGCACCAGTCCCGCGACGGTGGTGAGGACCATGGTGACGCCTTCACGCGGGCTGGCGCCGAAGGCCACCAACGTCAGCCCCAGCCCCAGCGTGGGCACCGCCAGCAGGGCGTGAAGCGGACGCAGCCCCCGCTCACGCCGCCAGGCCAGCGCGGCCAGCGCGGCCGAGGTGACGCCGTACTGCATCAGCACCGCGATGCTGGAGAGGGCGAACAGCTCCGACAGGTCGCCCAGGTTGACGAACAGCAGGACCAGCGCCCAGGTGACGACCAGCGCGCGCACCGGCACGCCGCCAGCGGACATCCCATCCAGCCCCAGCAGCGTGTGCTCGCCCGCCGCCAGCGCGGACAGGTAGCGCGGCGTCGTCACCATCATCCCCAGGCAGATGCCCAGCGCGGACACGCTGGTGCCCGCCTTCACCCACCCCTCGAGCCCAGGCC
>NZ_JABXEP010000142.1:0-21344 GCF_013372605.1 Myxococcus sp. AM009 | reverse complement strand
CCTCCGCACCGCTCGCAGCCCCGCCCCACGCCCCCTCCGGGTCCTCCAACGCGGCGCCGATGTCGCGCAGGACACACGCGGCGTCCTCCACGCCGATGAGCCGGGCGTCCCAGGTGCAGGTGAGCGTCATCACCTGCCCAGGCACCAGCGCGCCCGCGTCCAGCACGGGCTCCGTCCGCACCGAGCCCGGAGCCAACAGGAAGGGCACGCGCGTGTATGGCACCAGGGCCACATAGCCCCGCTCCAGCCCCAGCGAGCCCAGGCTCGTCACCGCCACCGAGCCGAACGGGTCCCACGGCATCCCCACCCAGCGCAGGTCCACGTTCAGCGTGAACCACACGAAGGACAGCAGCCGCAGCGCCAGTCCCATCAAGAAGCCAGGGAGGAGCGAGGAGCGCCGCTTGCCCCGTTCGATGACGGCATCCCGGCGCTCGCGGACCGCCTCGATGCGCGAGGCCATCGTCTCCGCGAAGGCACCCAGGGACAGCGCGTCCGCGCGGTGTACCGTGGCCGTCGTCAGGTCCGCGCGCCCGGTCTGCGCGGGCTGCACCACCAACACGCAGACGCCGACCTCCTTGCGCCGCCAGGGGCGATTCCAGCGCATCAGGACATTCGCCTCCGGATGGCGGCGCAGCGCATCCGCGGCGGCCTTGGCCACCAGGTGCGTCACCGTGAGGCGCTGTCCCGTGCGGGCGCGGAAGGCCTCGAGGAAGGCCACCGCCCGCTCCATGCGAACCTCCACCGCCGCATAGGCGCTGGGGTCTCCCGGCGAGCGCCACGTCCCCAGGGCGAGCTTGCGGAAGGCACCGGCGGGAGGTGCGGGTTGAAGGTCGAGGTGCACGGGCAGCTTCCGCCTTCGCACGGCGCCGAGCCCCCTGCAACCGCGCGGAGCCCTGCGCCTGGCCCGCCGCCCTGTTAGACAGGGGCTTCCCTCCCCCGAGGCCCCGACATGACGCCCATCGCCCTGGCCCTGTCTCTCGCCCTCCACGCCGCGCCAGCCTCCCAGAACATGCCCCAGCCCACCGCCGATGACTTGCAGACGTCCACCCGCGCCTGGCACGAGCAGCGCGTCCAGCGGCTCCAGGCGGAGGATGGCTGGCTCACCCTCGTGGGCCTGTTCTGGCTCAAGGAAGGCGAGCAGACAGCGGGCTCCGCACCCGAGAGCGACCTGGACTTCCCCGCGGGGACGCCCGCGAAGCTGGGCACCTTCACGCGGCAGGGCAACACCGCGCGCTTCCAGCCCGCGCCCGGCGTCACCTTCACCCGCGACGGACAGCCCTTCACGGGCGGCGCGCTCCAGTCGGACGAGAAGGGCACGCCGGACGTGCTCAAGCTCGGCGACGTCAGCCTCCAGCTCATCCTCCGAGGCGACAAGCTGGGCGTCCGCGTGAGGGACTCCGGCGCGGCGGCGCGCAAGCAGTTCCAGGGCATCCCCACGTACCCGGCGAGCAACGACTGGCGCATCGAGGCGCGCTTCGAGCCCGCGCAGACGCCTCGCATGTTGCAGGTGCCCAACGTGCTGGGGACCAGCGACGAGATGAAGGCCCCCGGCACGCTCGTGTTCACGGTGGCGGGCAAGGAGCACCGGCTGACGCCGGTGGAGGACGGCTCGGGCAAGCTCTTCATCATCTTCGCGGATGAGACGAACCGCGACGCGACCTACGGCGCGGGCCGCTTCCTCTCCGCGGACATGCCTACCGGCGGGCGCGTCGTGCTCGACTTCAACCGCGCCTACAATCCGCCCTGCGCATTCACGAAGTTCGCCACCTGCCCGCTGCCTCCGCGTGGCAACCGGCTCGCCACGCGCGTGGAGGCTGGCGAGAAGCGCTACGTGGACCACTGACGCCGGGCCTGGAGCAAGCAGCCCGGCACGCGCGTTCGCGCCTGGACGCTCCGTGCCCGGGAGGCTGGCGCATCCACGGGCTCGCGGACATTAATCCGACCATGCGCGCCTCTTTGACGCTCCTCCCCGCTCTCCTGGTGCTCGCCCTGTCCGCCTCCGCCTGCCGCAAGAGCCAGGCGCAAGGCACCGCGTCTCCCCAGGACTGCGTCCGCGTGGAGGACGACTGGGGCGCCGACGGCACCGTGCCCTTCAACGTCGAGGTGGTGGCGCGGGGCCTGGAGACGCCGTGGGGCATCGCGTGGCTCCCTGGAGGGGACGCGCTCGTCACAGAGCGCCCGGGCCGCATCCGCCTGCTCAAGGACGGCGTCCTCCAACCCCGGCCCGTGGCGACGGTCCCCGTCGCGGACGCCGCGGAGGGCGGGCTGCTCGGCATCGCGGCCCACCCGGACTTCGCGAGCAACCGCCAGTTCTACATCTACGTCACCACGGACGCGGGTGGCACCGAGGAGAACCGCATCGAGCGATGGACGCTGTCGGAGGACCACGCCACGGCGACGCACGAGCGCGTCATCTTCGGCGGCATCGCCTCCGCCACGTATCACGACGGTGGACGCCTGCGCTTCGGCCCGGACGGCATGTTGTACGCGGGCACCGGCGACGCGAGAGCCCCGGACCGCTCGCAGGACGCGAGCGACCCGGCCGGGAAGCTGCTGCGCCTCACGCCGGAGGGCGCGGTGCCCCAGGACAATCCCATCCCTGGCTCGCCCGCGTTCCTCACCGGCATCCGCAACCTCCAGGCCTTCGACTGGCGCGACGCCTCCACGCTGTACATCGTGGACCACGGCCCCAGCGGTGAGACGCTGCGCCGAGGCCACGACGAGGTCAGCGTCGCCCGGCGCGGCGACAACCTGGGCTGGCCCGGCATCTACTCGTGCGAGACGCGCGAGGGGCAAGTCACTCCGTCCATCACCTACAAGGACGCCCTCCCCCCGGGCGGCGCCGCCATCTACACCGGGACGGCCATCCCCGAATGGAAGGGCTCGCTGCTCATCGGCACGCTGGGCTCACGCCACCTCCAGCGCGTGGAGTTCGCGCCGGCTTCGAGCCGCGTGGCCAAACACGAGGTGTACCTGCGCGACACCCATGGCCGGCTGCGCGAGGTCATCATGGGGCCGGATGGCCACCTCTACGTCACCACCAGCAACTGCGATGGACGCGGGGACTGCGGGCCGGACAAGGACGTCATCCTCCGCTTGAAGCGCTGAGCGCGCGCCGTCAGAGCATCATCCCGCCCGAGGCCTCGACGCGCTGGCCCGTCACCCACGCGCTCTCCGGCGACAGCAGCATGACGACGGCATCCCCGATGTCGTCGGGTTGCCCCACTCGGCCGAGCGCGACCTGGGCGGCCAGGCTCCTGTTCAGCTCCAGGTTGTCCCGGACGACGCCGCCCCCGAAGTCCGTCGCCGTCGCGCCCGGCGCGAGCACGTTGACGGAGATCCGCCGGGGCCCCAGCTCCTTCGCCAGGTAGCGGGTGAGCGCCTCCACGCCCGCCTTCATGGTCGCGTAGGCGGCGTAGCCGGGGAAGGTGAAGCGCGAGAGCCCGGTGGAGATGTTCAGGATGCGCCCGCCATCCGCCAGCACCGGCAACAGCCGCTGCGTGAGGAAGAACGCTCCCTTGAGGTGGACGTTCATCAGCGCGTCGAACTGGGCCTCGGTCGTCTCCGCGAAGCTGACGTGGATGCCCATGCCCGCGTTGTTCACCAGGAAGTCCAGGCGCTCACGCCCGAAGTGACGGCCCAGCTCCGTCCGCACCGCCTCCACGAAGGCGCCGAAGCCTCGCGTGTCCCCCACGTCGAGCGGGAGCGCCACCGCCTTGCCGCCCGCCGCTTCAATCTGCTTCACGACCTCCGCCGCCTCCTCCACGCCGGTGCGATACGTCAGGATGATGCCGGTGCCCCGGGCCGCCAGCTTGAGCGCCATGCTCCGCCCCAGTCCACGGCTGCCCCCCGTGATGAGAGCCACGGGCATGTTCTTCGAGGTGCTCATGTCCAGTCCTTTCAGGTGACGCGGCGGTGCGCCGCACCTGTCCATGAATAGTGAGCCGTGTGTGGATTGAGAAAGCGGCTGCGCTCCGACACACTGTTTCGACTGGAGAAACAATGAGCCTGGACCTCGATTCGCTGAAGATATTCGTGAAGGTGGCCGAGCTCGGCAACTTCACGCGCGCGGGTGAGCACCTGGGCATGCCCAAGTCGCGGGTGTCCCTGCGGCTGAAGGCGCTCGAGGCGGAGCTCGGCTGCCAGCTCTTCCAGCGCTCGACGCGCGTCGTGCGACTCACCCCGGATGGGGAGGAGCTGCTGCCTCGGGCGCGGCGGCTGGTGCAGGAGGCGGATGAGCTCGGCGCGCTGTTCCAGGCGGCCAGGGGCTTGCGCGGGCGCGTGCGCATCGACCTGCCCGTCAACATCGCGCGCGAGCTCATCCTCCCGCGTCTGCCGGAGCTGCTGGCGCGGCATCCCCACCTGGAGGTCCTCATCAACACGACGGACCGGCGCACCGAGCCCTTCCGGGAGGGCTTCGACTGCGTGCTGCGCGTGGGCTCCCAGGGGGACTCGGAGCTGGTGGGGCGCAAGCTCGGCGTCCTGCGGATGATGAACTACGCCAGCCCCGCGTACCTGAAGAAGTACGGCACGCCGCGCAAGCTGGAGGACCTGGACCGGCACCTCGTCGTCCACTACTCCCCGGGGCTCGGCGCGGAGACGCCCTCCTTCGAATACCCGCACGAAGGCGGCTACCGCGAGTGGCCGATGCGCGGAATGGTGACGGTCAGCAGCGTCGACGCCTACGTCGCGGCGTGCCGGGCGGGGCTCGGCATCATCCAGATTCCAAGACGCAGGTCGCGTCCCGATGTGGGCGAAGGCGAGCTCGTCGAGGTCCTGCCGGAGCTCACCTGCAGGCCCATGCCCGTTTCACTCCTGCACACCTATGGCAGGAGCCTGCCGCGCCGGGTGCGCGTGGTGATGAACTGGCTCACCGAGCAGCTCACGAACTCCTTCGAGCCGCACGAGGAGGGCTGACGCCCGCCCTCCCGTGCCTCAGGCGCCGAGCTGCTTCAACAGCTGCTCGGCCTGCGCGCGCACGTCCTCGGCGCCCAGCGCCAGCGCCTGCTTCGCGTGGCGCGCGGAGAGCTCCTTGTCCGAGGGGAAGGTGCCCAGGGCCATGTTGAGGTGCGTGCCCGCGTCGTTCGGGTGCGCGCCCAGCACGGGCGCCAGCAAGGCGGCGACCCGCGCGTGCCCGTTGTCCTGCATCAGCACCACCGCGAGGTCATTGGTGGGGCCGGGGTCCGTCGGAACCGTGGCCACGGCCGCCTCCAGCAGCGTCACCGCCTCGGCGCGCTCGCCCAGGGCGAGGTGCATCTGCGCCAGCGCGTGCTGGGCCTGCCAGCTCCCGGGCGCCTGCCGCAGCACCTCGGCGAAGACGTCCTTGGCCTCGGCGAAGGCGCCGGCGCTCATCGTCGCCAGGCCGTGCAGGTAGAGATAGGTGGTGCTGGAAGGGTCCAGCTTTCGCAGCTCCAGGGCCGCGCGCTTGGCGCCCTCCGAGCTGCCAGCGGACAGGTACAGCTTGAAGAGGTCCTCCAGCACCGCGCGCTGGAGCCCACCCCGGGCCTTCTCCAGCGCCTGCGTGGCGGCCTGGATGGCCAGCCCGAGCTGGCCGCACGCGGCGTGGGCCCGCGACAGCATCAGCAGCGGCATGGCCTCCTGAGGCGCGCCCTCGGCGGCCCGCAGGAAGTGCGACACCGCGCCATCCGGCTCGTTCTGCTGAAGCCGGATGCGTCCCAGCTCGAAATGGACGTGGGTGCTGCCGGGTGAAATCTGGAGCACGGACTCGAAGGCGGCGCGCGCTCCAGCCAGGTCCCCGCGCTCGAACAGCAGCGAGCCCAGGTTGAAGCGCTCGAAGTAGCCCGCGGTGGGCGCGGCGGCCAGCGCCTTGAGGGACTCCAGCGCCTCCGGATTGCCCGCCTGCGCGCGCAGCATGGCGAGGTGCGCCTGCCCCTCCGTGTGGTCCGGCTTCGCCTTCAGCAGGCGGAGCACCGCGGCTTCCGCGTCCGCCGCCGCGCCGGTGCTCAGGTGCACTCGAACCAGGCCCAGGAGGCAATCCACGTCGTTTGGATCAATGGAGAGCCCCTTCTGGAAGCTCTTCACCGCGTCCTGGGTCTGTCCCGTTTGGAGGAAGCGCCCCCCGTCCTGAGCATGCGTCGAAGCCATGTATCAAGGTCTACCACGGGGTGCCGAGTCCCGGCAGTTCACGGAGCCACTTGCCCGTGTGGCCCTCGCCTGCTGGGGCGAGCGCCGCCCATACCCGCAGCGGCATCCGCGTTCGCCTCGAAGTGCGAGGGATGAGACTTCGGTGGGAGGTATCGAGGACCCACCCCCAGCCCTTCGAGCACCACGGACGCCTCAGGTGGGCATCGGCTGGCCCAGGCCCTTGCGCAGCGCCTCGTCGATGAGGCCTTGAACCTTCGTCTCCGCCTCCTTCATGCGAGAGTGGTGCTGCTCGCTCAACTTGGACTGCTCCAGGTGCAGGGCGTGCTGCTTCTCGCTGAGCTGGTGCTGCTCCTTGCTCAGGAGGGACTGCTTCTCGGCCAGTCCCGCCATCTTCGTCTCCAGGGCCTTCATCTCCTCATCCAGTTCGCGGTCCTGCTTCTCCAGCTCGGAGCGGCGGCGCTCGCGCTCCGCTTCGGGCAGGGCGTCCAGACGCGACTCCTCCAGGTGGAGCCCGGACTGCTTGTAGGCCAGGTCACCCAGCTTGCGTCCCAGCCCGCCCTGCTCGTGGCCCAGGGAGGCCTGCTGCTGGCCGAGCACCGCCTGCTGCTGGCCCAGGGCGCCCTGCTTCTCTCCCAGCGCGCTCTGCGCCTTGCCCAGCTCGCGGGTGGAGGAGAGCGCCTCGCGAACGGACTTCAGCGTGGCCGCGTCGCGGATGATGAACGCATCGCCCTTGCGGCGGACGAAGAGAATCGCTTTGTCCTTCTGCTTGAAGGTACGCGCCAGCTCCAGGTCGACCGTGCTGCCGTTCATCATCGCCATGCCGTCCGTGAGCAGCACGTAGCCGCTGTCCGGGTCGCCAGGAGGCGGCGGCGCGGGTGGAGTCGGAGGCATCGGCGGAACAGCGGCGAGGTGCGGCGAGGCCCTCACGATGTGCCGCTGCGTGACGACAGCAAGGCGCGGAGCAGCAGGCGCCCGCGGCGCTCCGGGAACGGATGGCGGCAGAGCAACGCTGGGCGGCACGGGAGGCACGGATGGCAACGCGGCAGGGCCGGGCGACGCGGACGGCGACGATACGGAGCCGGGCGACGCGGCGCCGCGCGGCCCTGACGCCGCCGACTCGGGCGCCAGACGAGGTGTCCCCCCTGCTTCCCGTGCAACGACCTGGAAGGGCACCAGCGCGGCGACGCCCATGACGGAGAGCGCCACCCTCAACAGGCGCCGGATTCGAGGGGGAACGGCATCGACGTGCTCCAGCATGCTCAACCTCCTGTGCAACGCATCAACGTGAGAGGACGCACCCAGCGCAGCGGCGGTGCCGGGAGTCCTGGCGATTCCAAAGGCGAGAATCAGCTCGCCGTAGTCCGCGAGCTCCGCATCCGTGAGCCGGATGGCCTCGGCGTCACACGCCTCCTCACGGGCCAGCGCGTACTCGCGAGCCGCCAGCCGCGCGAGCGGATGGAAGAAGAAGAGCGACTCCGCCAGCGCGGGCACCCAGCCGAGCCACAAGTCACCGCGCCGCAGGTGCGCCAGCTCGTGCGCCAGCGCCATCCGCAGGGCGGCCACGGGCAACCGTCGCACCGCCTTGTCGGGCAGCACCACCACGGGAGACAGCAGTCCCGTGGCCAGAGGGCTGGCCACCGACTCAGAGACAAGGAGCCCCGGCACGCGCCGCAGCCCCGCTGCCATGGACAGCGCCCGCACCTCCGCCTCCAACCCGGGGTGAACCAACGGGCGCGCGGACTGGCGCAGGCGACGCACCGCGAGCCCGCCCTTCACCTGGCCATACACCTGCCACAGCACGCCAGCGCCCCACAGGACCAGGAGGCCCCCCACGGCGGCGCGGCTCCACGGGAAAGGACCACCAGGCGCGGCCACCGTGCCCGCATCGACAGCACCGGCCGGAAGCTCCGGCGTGACGCCACTGCGCGCGGCCTCCTCCTCAGACGTCGCGAAGGTCGTGCGCTCCACAGTCACCTGCCCCTGAGCGTCCACTGCCCCAGGCCCCAAGACGCGCGCCACCGTCTCCCGCGCGGGAGCCCCGCTCCACCAGACCTCCACCCGCGCCACGCCAGCGGCCACCGACGCGGGCAGCACCGGCAACGCGAGGGAAGGCAGCCACCCCAGCGCCACCACGAACCTCAGCGCCACCAGCCACCAGAGCCCCGCGCGCAGCGACGCCGGCAGGCTCGGCCATGTCCTCGCCACCGCCCACACCAGCGCGGCGCAGAGCGCCCCCTGCCACGACGCCCGCCACAGCCCCGACGACGCCCACGCCCCTGCGTGCGACAGCCAGTCCGTGCCCATGTCCCTATCCCTTCCGCTTCTTCGAGCGCAGCCGCGCCACGACGTCCTGGAGCTGCGCCAGGTCCTCGTCGGACACGTCCTTGGCCTCGGACAGGTACGCGGCGAACGGCGACAGCGAGCCCGACAGCGAGCGCTGCACGAAGTCCCCCACCACGTCCCGCAGCAGCTCCGACGCCGGCACGGGGGAGGCGTACTGGAACACGCCCTCCACCTTGCGCCGCGTCAGGTAGCCCTTGAGCCGCAGCCGCTCCATGACGGTGAGGATGGTGGAGCGCGCCAGCCCCTGCGCCTCGCCGAAGCGCTCGGCCACTTCGCCCACGGTCGCCGGGCCGTGTTCGGCCACGTACCGCAGCACCAACAGCTCCTGCTCTCCCACCGGCTTCTTCATGGACCTTCCCGTGACGACAACTGTAGTCACAAAGAAGGTACGGCTGACTACAACCGTAGTCAAGCCGGACGAAAAGACAGCGGCGGCGGGCCCGTGGAGGCCCGTCCGCCGCTCGAGTCACCGCCGTTCAGCGCTGGAAGTCCACGCCGACGCCGGCGCCCGCGGTGACACCTCGCACGAGCGTGCCGTCTGGCTGGGGGAAGTGAACGGTTCCGCCGGAGCCCCAGGCATAGAAGTGGTTGAGGATGCGCTGGCGCAGCTCCACCCCCGCCGAGTAGCGCGGCCGGTCTCCCAGGCCCGTCAGCACCACGCGCGCCAGCGCTCGCGTCCTGCCGCCCGGCAGCTCGAAGCCAGCGGACACGTCCGCGTCCGTCCTGCCGAAGCCGAAGTACTGCGCCGCCACGCTGCCCAGCAGGAGCAGCTCGTTGGGGTTCCCCTTCGCGACACTCAGCTCCGCGTAGCCGGCGAAGCCCGACGGCAGCACCTCCTCCGCGATGGGCGTCTCCGACAGACCGACGCCGGAGAAGCGGCCCAGCTCGTAGTCAGGGCCGAACATGCCGAAGCGGAAGCGGCCCCCCTGCTTGCGGCCCTGGACTGTCACGCTCACCTGCGTGCCGCTGGCCAGCTGCCCTTCCAAGGCCACGCCCAGCAATCCGCCGAAGGCCGGCGTGTAGGCCTGCGTGAAGCGCGCGCCGCCGCCCAGCAGGGCCCACGCGCGCAGCCGCTCACCCTTGTACAGGGCGATGTCTCCACCCACCGACGCCAGGGTGAGGTCGGGTGTCGTGCCGCCCGCGCGGCCCGCGTCATGCGCCGCGGACAAGCGGACGAGGTAGCGGTCGAAGTGCTTCGCGTTGTCATTGGCCATACGGCCAAGGTCCAGCAGCGCCTCGCCCGCGAAGATGCGGGCGGCGAGCACGTCGCTGGCCAGAACCTCCGCGCGGACCGCGCCCTTCACGAAGGTGAGCGAGCCACCCGCGGGGTGGTAGTCCGGCGCCAGCGTGTTGCTGTAGCGGCCCACGAGATAGCCGCGGCCCAGCGTCTCTTCGGAGAAGGGCTCGACGCGCAGGTAGACGGGACGGCCCTCCTGGCCAATGCGCAGCATGCGCACCACCTGCCCGAAGTCACTCAGCTCATCCCAGTCCTCACGGCGCATGCCGCCGCTGTAGTCCGCCTCGGCTATGGGCGCTTCGTCCACCACGCGCAGCCGCAGGTTCGCCCCCAGCCGCAGCACGAAGGTCTCCCCGTGCGTCAGCCCCAGCGAGGGGTAGATGCGCGCGAAGAAGTCCTGCCCCCCGCCGCGAGGCCCCGATGGGAGGCTCAGGCCACCGACCTCCAGCTGTCCGCTGAAGCCGAAGCCCACGCCGCCCGTGTGGGAGCTGCCCGGAGGCGCGGGCTCATCCAGCCGCGCGGCGGAGACGGGGGCACCTTCGCCTCGCGAGGTCGAGGAGACGTCCTCTTCCGAAGACACCTCCTCCACGGTGGAGCTGCCGTCGTACTGTGTGGACACCAGGGCGAGAAGAGCGAAGAGGGGGGCGCCAGTCATCGTCCCCCGACTCTACCTGTCCATGGCGCGAGACGAAGCAGGTGACTGCATCCGCGTGTGGGTGACACTGCGGACCGTCGGCACACGCGCCCCCGCCTGGCGGCAGCGGGAGACGCGCGACCTTCACGCCGCGCTAACGGCTGCCGTCGACTTCAACCTCGTCGAGCTCCACTTCCTGCGTCTCTACGTCGCTGGCGTCGAGCTCCTCGACGTCGGACTTGCCGGAGCCGCCCACGCCCTCCTCCGGGGTCTCCTCACGCGGCTGGCCACCCAGGAGCGGGCCGTCCTGCACGTCGTACTTCTCGCCCTCCGGCGTCGTCACCGAGGTGCCCGCGCCCATGCCGGGGCCACTGCCACCGGTGGCCTCGCCGTCGTAGACGGTGGGCGCGTCCATCCGGTCGCGGCGCTCGTTCTCCGTCACGTCCGCGGCCTCACCGGCGCTGCGGTCATCCCATCCAGAAGTCGTGTCCACGGACTCGGGCGCCGTCGCCTCCGTGCCCGAACCACCGGTGGCGCGGTCATCCGCGCGCGTGTTCGCCGAGTTGCTCGAACAACCCCAGAAAGCCAGCGCCGCCACCGCGGCCATGAGAGGAAGCTTCATGGTGAATCCCCCTTGCGTGAGAGAAGTTGTGCTCTCGACAAGGTGGCGTTCCGCGCGGCAGGAACAACCCGCCGGCCATGCCCGTGCCTCCGGGCCCGTCCCAAGGCAGGCGGGCGGGCGGGGCCTTGGCGGCTTGCCGCCTCCGCGCGCGGCTACCCTTCGTCCTGCGCGCAGGGAAGGATGGCGCGGTGCGGACGCTCGGTGCCCGTGCCCACCAGCCAGCGCGACAGCAGGCGGACACCGGAGGCGAACAGCCCGTCCTCGGCGCGGTGGAGCGCCTCGAAGAGGGACTCGTCCAGCACCGACGCCTCCGGGTCGATGATGAGCTCCTCCGGCTCCAGCGACTTGAGCAGCGGGCTCTGGTCGAACACCGTCGACATCGGGTGGACGCGCAGACGCTGCAGCCCCATGACGGCCACGTCGTCCAGCCACTCCACCAGTCCGCTGTCCGCCGCGGTCAGCAGTCGCAGGGCCGCCAGGCCCTCCAGCCCCGAGTGCTCGGCCATCAGCGACACCCGGATGCGGCGGATGGCGCGCATCGTCGCGTCGTTCGGCGCCTCCGCCTCCCAGCTCAGGTTCAGCTCCGAATCCAACCCGAGGCTGCGGTTGGTGGTGTTCGCCGAGCCCAGCGTGAGGAAGCGGTCATCCACCACCATCACCTTCGAATGGATGTACGTGTAGATGTCCGCGCCGGTGCGCGCGTCGTGCCCCGCGGAGCAGTACACGCCAAAGGCATGTCCCGTCTCGTGCGCCACGCGCTCCAGCGCGCGCAGCAGCCGCACCTGGGCAATGCCCATGGCCAGCTGTTCACGCAGCGCCTCCGGCTGCTGCGGCAGCACCAGGACCACCTGCAGCCGTCCCCGCCCGGGGGACCGCATGCGCTTCACCAGCGCCTGGAAGATGGCCCGCGAGGAGAAGTACTGGTTTTCAATGTAGATGAAGCGCTCGGCCGAGCCGATGGCGTCCAGGTACAGCGCGGCCACCTCCTGCACCGCGGGCTGCGGCGGCAGGAGCGTCTTGCCGAAGGTGCGGCTGATGGCCACCGGACCTGGCGGCGCCGGCAGGCTCGGCGTGAAGTCCACGTCATCCCGAGACACCCGGGGCAGCCGCAGCTCCCCGCCGCCCGAGTGCGCCCAGCGCGCCTCGAACAGCTCCGCCAGCCGGTCCACCACCGGCCCTGTCAGCACGGACTGTACGTCATGGTAGGGGCCGTGCGGGTCCCTCCCACTGTCACAGCGCAGCTCCGAGCGCACCGGGTGGTCCCGGTCATCCCACCGGCAATCACAGACATCCATGCCCCCGGAGAAGGCCACCGCGCCGTCGATGACGACCAGCTTCTGGTGATGCGCGCCATACAACGGACTGGAGGCATCGAAGCGGAAGCACACCTGCCCGTTCGCCGTCCAATTGAAGATGAGCCGCTGCATCCACTCGCGCTCCATGGCGAGCAGCAAGCTGAAGTCCCACGCCAGCACGTAGACGCGCAGCTCCGGGTTGGTCCGGCACAGCGCGTCCAGCATCGGCAGCAGCCGTGACTCGCCGCGCGCCTCGCGAAGGTCCTCGCCTCGCAGCAGCGCCACGTCGCTGTCGAACTGCCAGCCGGTAATCGCGATGTAGTGACGGGCCTTCTGCGCGGCCCGGTACAGCTCCCGGTAGTAGTCGCGCGCGTCCACCAGCACGCCCGCGTCGCTTGCCTCCTCCACCGCCCAGCAATTCCGTCCGGGACTGATGATGCGTCTCACAGGTGCGTCCCTTCCCGTCCCCGCCTCGGCCACCCTCACCTGGCGCCACCGCCAGGCCCTCCTGCACCGCGCACGCCCCGGACTGGCGCGTGTCAGCCGACGAAGACGATGTGCTTGCCCGTGGCGACCGTCATGTCCTCGGAGGACATCACCTGCGCCACCTTCTTCACCTCGCCGCCCACCGTGTCGAAGGCCGCCGCGATGAGGTCACCCAGCGTCACCTGCACCTGGCGGGCGCTCCGGCCAGCCCCCTTCACCGCGCTCGCCGTCGACACCTTCATCTGCTGGGCCTTACGACGGATGACCTGTCCACGCTTCTGGGTCTTCGCCATGATTTCGTCTCCAAGGGTGAAGGGTTTGCTTGTGCTGCTCCCTTCAGCAACCGGCGTGCCGAGCGACAACCCCGCGATTTTCCGAGGGTCGGCTGCTTGCACCCCCGCCCCGGGGACCGGACTTCTGACTTTTTTTCAGCCCTGCCCCGGCAGCCTTCCGACGGAAGTTCTTCCAGGGGGGCCTGAAGGTGGCGTCCGGCCGCTGGGGCCCTTTCCCTGGGGCAGGTTGCCCCGCCGGGGCATCCCGCCCCACACGGCCCACGGAGGCCCGCTCCCGCGCGCCGCGTGGCCTCACGCCCACTCACAGCGAAGCCCAGGTCACCTGGCTTCATACCGACCGCGCGGGTCGTTATTGCGCCACGGGGAATCCCATATCGAATCTTTCGGAAAATTACAGACATGTGAGTCTATTTGAAAATATCGGGAAAAACCGCTTCAATACGTGTCACTCCTCACGAGGGCGTTAACCGTATGGAATTGAAGACCCCCACCAGCGCCACCGCGCCGGCCCTTCAGCCCATGTCGTTCCAGGGCATCGAAGTCGTCGGCCAGTCGATTCTCGCCATCGTCAACGGCATGGAGCTCGCCCAGTCACGCGCGTTGCGCATCCTGGGGGAGAACGGCATCGCGCCGCTGAAGGCGGATGCCTGGTACCCCATGCCCGCCCTGCTGAAGTCGTTCCAGCTGGTGTTCGACAAGA
This sequence comes from Myxococcus sp. AM009, assembly GCF_013372605.1. NCBI lineage: Bacteria > Pseudomonadati > Myxococcota > Myxococcia > Myxococcales > Myxococcaceae > Myxococcus > Myxococcus sp. AM009. The sequence goes on along the minus strand of NZ_JABXEP010000142.1, from coordinate 7,629 downwards.
TTGGCCCCAGCACGGTGAGGACCATTGGCCGGAAGATTCCGGACAGCGCGCACTTCCCGCCGGACATCGACACGTTGGAGAAGGGCCTGCGCGCGGTGGACCTGGCGTACCGGATGAACCACCGCGGCAAGGGCGCCATTGGCGGCTACCGCTTCGAGCCGGTGGACAAGCGAAACGCGCGCATGGTGTGTGACAACCCCTATCCGTGTGACTTGGACCTGGGGCTCATCGAAGCCATTGGCGACCGGTTCCGCCCCAAGGATTCGCTTTGGGTGCGTATTGAACATGAGGCCAAGAGTTGCCGGCGACGCGGCGACAACGCCTGCACGTACAGCATCAATTGGTAGAGGCAGACACCCCAGGGAGGTCCATCATGAAGGAAGTGCTCCAACACATCGCCGTACGCGAGGCGCGCTTCGCAGCGCACCCCTTCTTCTCCGACATGCGGATGGACCGCCCCATTGAACAGGTGATGGCCTTCGCGCCGCGGCTGACGTTCTGGGTGATGACGTTCCAGGACGTGCTGCGCCTCAACGCGCACTTCATCCAGGACGCGCACCTCAAGGCGCTGGCCACGCGGCACCATGCCGAGGAGGGCGGGCATGACCAGTGGTTCGAGGAGGACATCTCCGCGCTCACCGGCGGCTCGCTCAGCATCGGCAGCATGTACGGCCGCGCGCACGTGAAGACGCGTGACGCGGCCTACGCCATCATCAGCGAGGTGTACCGCCCGGTGGATGACCGGCTGCGCATCGTCCTGCTGTGGGCGCTGGAGTCCACCAGCCATGTCTTCTTCAGCCGCACCGCCATCATCAGCGCGGCGCAGGGCGCGGACGACAGGCTGAAGTACTTCTCCGACCACCACATGCAGGCCGAAGCGCAGCACGCCATGTTCGAACAGGAGCTGGCGGCGGAGCTGGAGGCCATGCAGCTGGCCCCCCAGGTGCGCGCGGACGCCCTGGCCATGGTGGACCGCATCTACGCGGCGTTCGACACCATGTTCGACGGGCTGCGCGTCCACCTGGAGCGGGAGCACGCCGAGGCCCCCGCACCGGGCCTCCAGGCGCACACCGCCACCGAGGAAATCCTGCCCCTGGAGCTGGAAGAGGACCTGGAAATCATCGTCCTGGAGGCGGACGGGGAAGCCCGCGCCGCCTGAGGCGGCGCTGGGGGACTACCGCGCGGGAGGGGAGAGCACGAGGATGAGCTCCCCGCCCACGTACTTGCCGGCCTTCTGGTAGACGGCGCCCTGGCGGCCCAGCTCCACGTCCAGCGTGGGCTGCCGGGGGATGGCCACGCGCACCGTGGCCGTGCCGTCCTTGATGCCAGACAGCTGCAACGTCGCGTTGGCGCCGTTGGGCAGCTTCACCTCGGAGGCGCTCTTCGCGCTCACCGTCAGCACCTCCTGGGAGAGGCGCTTGAAGGAGGTGAAGCTGAAGTTCTGCTTCTGGAACTGCTCCTTCATCTTCTCCAGCTCGGGCGGGTCGACGTCGGTGCCCTTCTTCGAGGCGAGCACCACTTCGACCTGGACCTGGACCTTCGCGTCTTGTGCGCTGGCGACCATGGGCACCAGCAGGCCCAGCCCCAGCAGCGCCCACAGCATCCGGCCCGACGACACGTGTCTTCTCACAAGGAACCTCCCGACGGCCTGGGGGCGTCGGGAGCCGGGCGCGCGGGGCCGTTGCGCCCGCCTGCGTCTGACTGACCGACCCCCGTCTGGTCCTGCCGCTCACCCATCTCCGCGCCAGGAGACAGGACGTCCGAGTCCTCGTCCACCAGCCAAATGATGGTGCCCCCATTGTCCGTCTCCATCACCACCGGCGCCACCTCGGCGTTGCGGTAGGGCTGGATGGACTTCACCGTCATGCGCTCGGAGGCGTACCCCACCGGCGCCCGGTCGCTCATCAGCAGGGGCACTCCCACCAGTACCAGCACCGCCGCGGTGGCCAGCGACGAAATCATGGCGGTGCGCTGGTAGAGGAACATTTCGGACACTGCCAGCTTCAGCCGCTCCATGAGGGGCGGCTTGTCCGGCGTCACCCGCGCCATGACGCGCTGGGTGAAGTCCTTGAAGTCCACGTCGTCCACGGCCATGTCCAGGCCCACCCGCAGCAGCCCGGACTCCGCGCGCAGGTCCGCGGCCCGTCCGGTGCAGTCCCGGCAGGCCGCCAGGTGCCGCTCCACGTTGACGCGCTCGCCGGAGTTCAGCTCTCCGTCGACGTACGGGGACAGCATGGGGACGAAACGCTCACACGCGGGATTACCGGCCATTGATTCCACCTGCTCGCTGGAAGGGGCTGCGAAACTTGGGACGGGCAGGTCCCTCAGATATTCGAGGCGCGCTCACTCACTGCCCACACCGCTCTTCGCTTCGTCCAACTCCAGGTATTCACTGAGGATTTTCTGGACCTTGGCCCGGGCATGGAAAAGCCGGCTCATGACCGTGCCCTTGGGGATGTCCAGGGTGCGGGCGAGGTCGTCGTAGGACATTCCCTCGATTTCCCGCAGCAGGAGGATGGCCCGGTGCTTCTCCGGCACCGTGGCCAGGGCCTCCTGGATCTTCTCCGCCAGCTCGCGGCGCAGGGCGCTCTTCTGGGGATTGGTGCCCAGCCGGCTGCCCAGGGCGCCGATGCGGGCCTCGGACAGGTCCATGGCCTGGTTCTCGTCGAACTCCACGGCCTCGCCGCCCCCGCCACGCTTGCGGATGACGTCGATGCAGATGTTGACGGTGATGCGGTAGAGCCAGGTGTAGAAGGACGAGTCGCCCTTGAAGTGGTCCAGGTACTTGTAGACCTTGACGAACGCCTCCTGGGAGACGTCCATCGCTTCCTCCTTGTCCTTCAGCATGCCCAGCGCAACGGCGTACACCTTGCGCTGGTAACGCTCGACGAGGAGTTTGAAAGCGCGCTGGTCGCCGGTCCGGACGCGCTTGACGAGAGTGAGGTCGTCGGTTGCCAAGTAGGTGCGGCAACCTAGCACAAGCGGACACAATCCAAGGAGATTCGCACCGGCGAAGGCGCCGCCGCCGGGCCGCCGGGCCTAGAGGTTGACGAGCGCCGCCACGGCCAGCGCGATGGCCAGCAGCACCAGCAGGGCGCCGAAGGTCACCCGGTCCCACTGCCCCTCCGCCACCGCCCCGTCGTCCGGCCCCGAGCGGAAGCGGTGCAGCACGTTCCACAGCATCCGCGCGCCCAGGCGGCCGTTCGTTCCGCGCTGGCGCCGGGCGTCCCCGTCTTGCCGCGCGTCCTCCGATGAAGCGGTCTCCTCGCGCCGCGGTGCGGGCATGACCGGGCCATGAAAGGTCGTGGCCGCGCGGGTGCCGGCCGCCTGGACAAGCGCCTGCTCGTCCGGCCGGGCGGAGGCCTCCTCGGAGTGGCGCACCTCGGGAGGCGGCTCCAGCCGCACCTCGGCGGCCCGCGTCCGGGCCTCGGCGGGGGTGCGGGCGTCCATCACCCACAGGCCCCGCGTCACGCCGTCCTCGCCAGTGTGCGCGTCCCGCAGCTCGGCGAAGCCCTGCCCCTCCAGCGCCTCGCGGAAGGCCGCGCGCGCCTCCGGCTCCGGCGGGTGCCGCGCCGCCGCCGTGGCGTAGGCCGTGTAGAACGCCCACAGCCGCGTGGCCCGCTCCGAGCCCGACACCCGCGGAGGCGACAAGTGCGACGCCAGCAGCGCCGCGTCCGACGCGAAGCGCTGCCCCAGGGCCTCCTGCCCCGGCGTGTCCTCCAGCCCCGGGGGCACCAGCTCCGCCACCGACTTCAGCGGCGCGCGCTCCTGGCCGCCCATGGGCGGGTGCGGGGGCGGCGGCACTGGACGACGGAAGTTGTCCCCCGGCCGGGGCGGCTGCGCCGGTGGGCCCCAGTCCTGGGGTTGGGGCCCCTGCACGCCCGGACCGTCGGGGCGTCTCGAGCCGCCGCCTCTCTCCAGTGAGCGGAGGGCGCGGTCAATCACGTTGGGGATGCGGAAGGAGGACATGGGCAATGCCTCACGCTGGCTTGGGGTCCCGGCCTGTTGATTCTCGGCGGACGGAAACGCCGGGTTGCGGAGGGGCCTACTCGCCCTCGCGCTCCACCTCGATGGGCGTCGTCATACCGTTGGCATCCAGACGAACGCGGTAGAGGGAGTTCAGCCCGTCGCCGTCGAAGTCCCCCCGCGCGAGGCAGGACACCTCCGGCTCGCCCACGGGGCTCTCCTGGACCACCACCTGGTACTGGAAGTGGACCTTTCCGTCGGGCTCGAAGCCCAGCCGGTGAAAGGTCTCATCCTTGGGGAAGGGCACGGCCCTGCCGCCGCGTGGAATCGCCTTCGGCGTGGGACCCGCGGTGACGTAGACGCCGTGCTCGTCGCGGTGGGCCTGGACGGCGTCACACAGGGCGAGCACGTTGACGCGGGCCTCGGCGTCGCTGGGGGATGCCGCCTGCGTGGCGGGGCGCCCTCCCGAATACTTCTGCATCAGCATGTAGCCCGACACCGCCACGAGCGCGACGAGGATGAGGATGGGATGGGCCGGCTTCCGGACCGGTGTCGAGTCATTCCAATCATCCATTGCAGCCTCCTCGCGCCCAGTCACGCGGCTGGCGCAGCACCTCCACCAGCCGCGCCTCCGGGGTGCCGGGCTCGGGGTGGTGGTCATAGCGCCAGCGGACCTGCGGCGGCAGGGACATGAGGATGGACTCGGTGCGCCCGCGCGTCTCCAGGCCGAAGACGGTGCCCCGGTCATAGACGAGGTTGAACTCCACGTAGCGCCCGCGCCGCACCTCCTGCCAGAAGCGCTGCCCCTGCGTCACCGGCGTGTCCTTGCGCCGCTCGGCGATGGGCAGGTACGCGTCCAGGAAGGCCCGGCCGCAGTCCTGGATGAAGGCGAACTCCTTCTCCAGCTCCCCGCCCATGTTCTCGAAGAAGATGCCGCCCACCCCGCGCGTCTCCTCGCGGTGGCGCAGGTAGAAGTACTTGTCACAGGCGGCCTTGAAGCGCGGGTAGTAGCCGGCGTCGTGCTTGTCACAGGCGGCCTGGTGCACGCGGTGGAAGTGCGCCGCGTCCTCTTCATAGAGGTAGTAGGGCGTCAGGTCCGCGCCGCCGCCGAACCACGCCTTCCCGCCCTGGTGGATGAAGCGGTAGTTGGCGTGCACGGTGGGCACATGCGGGTTGCGCGGGTGCAGCACCAGGGACATGCCGCCCGCCCAGAAGTGGCGGCCCTCGCCCTGGAGCTTCTGCGCGAACTGCTCCTCCAGCTCGCCGTACACCACGGACGTGTTGACGCCGGCCTTCTCCAGCACGGCGCCGTCCTCCAGCACCCGGCTGCGTCCGCCGCCACCGCCCGGCCGGGTCCAGGAGTCCTCGCGGAAACGCGCCGAGCCGTCCAGCCGCTCCAGGCCGCCGCAGATGTCGTCCTGCAGCGACCGGATGAAGCCCGTCATCCGCTCCTTGAGGCTCTCCACGTCCACCGTCGTCATTCGCGCTCCCGAAGGCTCGGCGCGCAGGGGCGCCCGCGTCAGGCCTACACCAACTTCCCGGCCCCGGGGAGAACTCCCGCGCGCTACTGCTGCATCGAGTATTCGTCCGGGGCCTCGAAGTCCACGGGTGGGACGGCCGGCGCCATCTGCCCCGCCGCGTCGAAGGCCTGGATGCGGGCCCGGTAGCTGCGGCCGTCCTCCATGGCGAAGGTGCCGCTGCAGGCCTCATGGCCGATGAAGGCGGTGTTGTTGCTCACCGGCACCACGTACTGCTGCACGCTGGGGCCAGGGCGGCGCGGCTCCAGCTTCACCACCAGGTACGCCGGGCTGGACTCCTTCAGCGACAGGTTGAGGCGCACGAAGCGGGCGGTGCCCTGCGCGGTGCGGCGCAGGAAGCCCTCGGAGACGGCGGGCCGCTTGAGCCAGCGAGGGGCCGCCTTGTCCGGCCCCGTGCCCGTGCGCCACTCGGGCAGCATGGTGCCCCGGCCGTTGAGGAGCGCCACGTTGGGCAGCGACTCATCCACGCGCAGCGTGTAGCGCTTGTCCTCCTCCATGGCCCCGGCCGGCTTGAGGATGACGGTGACGCGGCCCAGGCTGCTCTCCCAGCCGCGCCGCACCGCCACCTCGACGACGTGGCTGTCCGACACCAGCCGCAGCTTCTTCCCCACCAGCGCGGCCACCTGGGGGCGCGCGGTCCCGACGCCTTCCAGCAGGAAGCGGGAGTTGGTGGGGATGATGGAGCCCGGTGTAGGGAAGAGCTGCACGCCATCCCCCAGGCACTGAGCCGCGGCGGAAGAGGCGTAGAGCGATACGAGCAAGGGGACCAGGAGTCTCAGCACCATGGCCCAAGTCTGCGCGCCACCGGGCCCGAAGGCCAGCGAAGCGGCCGTGGAAACACACGACGTGCGGGTTGCTCCCGGCGAAAACGGCGCTCAGTGCATGCCGCCGTCTTCCTCTGGAACCGCGATGGGGCCGAACTTCGCCTCGTAGCGCTGGATGTTGTCCTGCATCGCCGCCACCAGGCGCTTCATGTGCTTGGGGTTGGTGATGATGCGCGAGCGCACCCGGGCCTTGGGCTGCTGGGGCTGGACGTAGATGAAGTCCAGGGTGAACTCGGTGTCGGAGTGGTTCACCAGGGCCATGTTGACGTACTGACCATTGGCCACGTCATCGTCCAACTGAATCTGCAACTGCATGTCCGGGGGCTTCGGAGTGTCAGCCATGAGGCAGGGGGCATAGCGCCTGCGCTCGCGCGTGGCCAGTGTCACGGCGTGAGCCCGCTCTCAGAAGCCGCCCCCATGGACCCGCGAAAGACGGCGCCCTTCGAGCTGGGCCGGGGCGAGGACGCGTGCCTGCTCCTGCACGGCTTCACGGGGAGCCCCTGGGACGTGCGGCCCCTGGGCGAGGCCCTGGCGGCCCGAGGACTGCGCGTGGTGGCGCCGCGCCTGCCCGGCCATGGCACCACCCCCCGGGCCCTGCTCGACGTCACCTGGCGTGACTGGCTGGCGGCGGCGGAGCACGCCCTGCACGCGCTCCGGGGTCACCGGAGTGTGTTCGTGGCGGGCCTGTCCATGGGCGCGCTGCTGGCGCTCGAGCTGGCCGCGCGGCATCCAGCGGAGCTCCGGGCGCTGACGCTGGTGGCGCCCGCGGTGCGCTTCCGGGGGCCGCGCATGTTCCTGGTCCGGCAGCTGGCGCGCACGCCCGTTCTGGAGTGGACACACCCGTGGGTGGAGAAGACGGGCACGGACATCTCGGACCCGGAGGCGCTGGCCCAGGCGCCGGTGCTGCCCGCCTTTCCCGTGGCCCGGCTGCGTGACTTGTGCGCGTTGCAGACGCTGGCCATCCGGGACGCGGCCCGCGTGCGCTGCCCCACCCTGGTCGCGGTGGCGGAGCAGGACCACGTCGTGGACCCGGAGGGCGGGCGGTGGCTCGCACGGCGCCTCACCGCGGCGCCGTCGGTGCGCGTCCTGTCCCTGCGGCAGGGGTTTCACGTCATCCCTCGGGACACGGCGGGGCCCTTGCTGGCGGCGGAGGTGGGCGACTTCCTGGCGCAGCAGCGGAGCGCCTCGCGGTGGGAGTCCGCGTCGCCCGCCGCTGGCGCCTGAGTGGGGTGCGGGCATGCGCCGAAGGTCGAGCGACGGACAGGGCATCCGTGTATGGAGAAGCCCCCATGTCCCCGCCC
>NZ_JABXEP010000141.1:0-21597 GCF_013372605.1 Myxococcus sp. AM009 | reverse complement strand
GGGGCCGTGTTCGCGGGCGGGGCCGGGCTCTACTCGGCGCTCCAGCAGCGCTACCGCGACGCCTTCCGCCGCTTCGAGCGCGAGGGACGCATCGACGAGGCCGCGTTCGTCCTGGCGGAGTTGCTCGGCGCCGTCGAGGAGGCCGTGTCCTTCCTGGAGCGGCATGGCCGCCTCAAGCTGGCGGCGGAGCTGGCCGAGGGGCGCAAGCTGGCTCCAGGGCTCGTGGTGCGCCAGTGGTTCCTGGCCCGAGACGTGGCGCGCGCCGTCGCCATCGCCCGGCGCAGCGGCGCCTTCGGGGACGCGGTGGCGCGGCTGGAGCGTTCGAATCCACCAGAGGCGCGTGCGCTCCGGCTGCTGTGGGCGGAGACGCTCGCCGAGGCCGGCGACTTCGCGCGCGCCGTGCAGGTGGTGTGGCCGGTGGCGGAGAATCGTGCCCCGGCGCGCGAGTGGCTGGAGCGAGGCGTGGCGAGCGGCGGCGCGACGGGCGCGCGGCTGCTGGCGATGTGGGCCACGGCGTTCGCGGATGGGCTGACGGCGGCGGGTGCGCGGGTGCGCGAGCTGCTCGACGACGACACGCCGGGCCGCGCGTCCGAGCGCTTCGTCTTTGGGCTGGCGCTCGTGGAAGAGCCTCCCTCCGCCAACCGCACCGCGCTGGTGGTTCCCACGCTGCGCGCGTTGCTTCGGGACCGGGCGGCGGGCAATGCCCGCTTCACCTCGGACCTGAGCCTCATCAAGCGCTTGCTGGGCGACGCGCCCGACGGCACCCTGCGCGCGGACCTGCCGGCGTTGGCGGACTGTCTCCACCCCGCGTGGCGCGATACCCATTCACGGCCGCGCATCGACGCCACCGTGCGGGCCTCCGAGGCGGGGACCTTCACGCTGCATGACGCGGTGGTGCTGCCAGACGGGCGGCTGCTGTACGCGCTGGGCGAGGCGGGGGCGCGCCTGGTTCGCGCCGATGGCCGGACGGTGGCGCACTTCGACGTGCCGGCCTTCCACCTGGTGCCTTCCATTCATGGTGACCGGGTCCTGGCGCTCGCGCGGCGGGGCGAGGTCTGGCGCCTGTCCCGGCTGGACCTGGTGACGCGCAGGTGCAGCCCCTGGCGTGACATGACGTTGACGGCCTGGTCCCCCAGCTACGACGGCAATGTCTGGTTCGTGGCCTCTGGCACCACGGTGATGATGCTGGATGCGCTCGCCGCTGACTGCCGCGCGCTCTGGCGGGTTCCGGACCTCGCCAGGGAGGTGTCTGCCATTGCGGCGGATGCCACGCACCTGAGCTTCCTTGTCGGCAACCAGGAGCGGTGGGCGTATACGCTCGCGGACGGGCCCACGCTGCGCGAACGGTCGGAGCTGCCTCCAGAGGTGTCGGGTCCGAACTGCGTGCTCGTCAGCGAGTCCGTGGTTCCGGATGGCGAGGTCATCGTGCTGGGCACGGAGGTGCCCTCTCCCCCCGAGGCGCTGACAGGCAAAGTGAACCCGGTGGCCTTCGCTCCGGCGTGGTTGCCGCCCGTGGCGCTTCGCAACCGGGTCCCGAAGACGCACGACAGCGAGCCGCTCAAGGCCATCTTCATCTCTCAAGAGTGGTGGCTGGAGTTGCTGGCTTTGAGCAAGGAGTGGCAGCTTCAATTGACAGACAGGCGGGGGTTCCTCCGCGCAGTGTTGGCCTTCGAAGGGAAGGACCGGCCAAGGGTGAGGCTCACCGACAGCGTGTTGCTGGTGTTCGGCGAGGGGGGCGGGGGTGTATGGTTGGATTTGGAGAGCGGTGAGGTCCGGCACCTGCCAGTGCCTTGAGCCGTCAGGCGCCGTATTGCAGGTTCGGTGACAGGGTGACGTCGCGGACGGTGAGCCGTCGCTGTGCGTCATCCACCTCCAGCTCCACCTGCACGCCCTCCACCGTCACCAGCAGCGAGGGCGGCGTCCCAGGGAGCGCCATCAGCCAGGTGGAGGCCAGGGGCAGCTCCGTGCCCACCAGCTCCGCGGCGCGCAGCAGGTGCAGGCGCACCGCGTGGCTCAGGGCGCCCGGCAGGGTGCGCAGCGGCAGGGACACGTCCTCGGGCAGGTGCAGTGCGTAGGGCTCGGCGGAGTCCCGGGCGGGGAGCTGGGGGAGCCCGCGAAGCTGGGCGCGCAGGGCCCCGTCCACGGCCTCGGGCGCGTGCGGCTTGCGCAGGTAGCCCACCACGCCGTCCAGCGGGGGCTCCTGGCCGCTCAGCGCGCTGGAGAACATCAGCACGCCCAGGTGGCGCAGCCGCGCGTTGGTCCGGAGCTGTCCATAGAGCTCCCACCCGTCCATCCGCGGCATCACCAGGTCCAGGAGGATGAGGTCCGGGTGGCTCGCCCGGGGGTGTGTGCACAGCCAGTCCAGGGCTTCCTGGCCATCCGCCGCGTGGGAGACCTTCACCCCTTCCGCGTGAGCAACCACTGTCAGCCGCTCGCGCCAGGCGTGGTCATCCTCGACGAGAAGCAGGTGCTGGAGCGGTCGGGCCATGGTGGACGAGGCGAGGAGCGAGGAGTCTCAAATACCCCGGACCCGAGGGCCGCGCCAGGGGCCCGCGCACGCCTCGTCTGGTGGCCGACATCCTGGGCCTCCCGCTGGGTTTTCCTGATGGAGGCGGGGGAATGAAACAGGTTTTCAATTTGGAAACGTCCAGGTCCCCTTGGCTGTTTGAGTTGAAGCGTGGACGCCTCCGCGCCCTGTGTCTGCTGTTGCCCGCTTGTGCGCTCTTCCAGCGTCCGTATCGCCCACTGCACGCGTCTCCAGAGGAGGCGGCGCGGGTGGAGTTCCCGCTCGACCTCCCGGCGGAGACGCGGACGACGTTGACAGGGGCGCTGGTGACGGCCATGCAGCTCGCGCTCGACGACTTCCTGCCTTTGGACGAAGTGATTGCGTCCCCAGGTCCCGAAGGTGTGACCTTCGTCCGTGTGACACTGCGTCCGGATGTCTGTGAAAAGCAGAACATCATCATGGACATGGAAGCGACCTACGCCATCGACGTGGAAGGGCGGCGCATCCTCGCGCGGCAGCGGTAAGCCCGGCCCGGACGGCGTCTCCACCGCCTTGGCTGTCTGGCACTCCACAGCGAAGTGAGGGGTGGTCCCCTCATGGGGCTGGAAGCCGACGTCAAACATGCACTCCGGGTACAGCTTGTCGTCATCGCCATGGCTCGTCAGTCTGAAACAACCATGGCCCTTCGACTTCAGCTCGCTCCCAGGGCACTCCGGACCCTGGCGGGATGTTCGACCCCGGTGCGAGAGCAGCTCCAGTGTGAGCTGGGCGCGCTCGTCGCGGGCCTTCCGCTCGACGGGCCCTTGAGGTCGGACCAGGGTGGGTTGGTGGTGCTCGACTCGGGTTTTCGCGTCCGCTACCAGCTCGACCTGGGGCGCGGCTTGTTACGGCTGACACACGTGGCAGCGCCCTCCTTGCCGCGGCCCTGGCCCGACGTGCCACCCGTCGACCCATAGCGGGCGTGCACGTCAAGCCTCGCGCGGGTCGTTCCGCGGCAGGCGGACCACGGCGCAGGTGCCGCCGCCCTCGCGGGCAGCCAGGTGGATGCTGCCGCCGTGGCGGGTGATGATTTCACGGCTCAAATACAATCCCAAACCCAGGCCCTCCACGCGGCTGATGGTGGACAGCGTGCCGCCGCGAAGGGCCCGGCTGAAGAGCTCCTCGCCCCCGCGCGGCCCCAGGCCCACGCCCCGGTCCTTCACCTCCAGCAGCACGTCACCGTCCTCCCGCCGGAGCACCACCTCCACCGGTCCGCCCTCCGGGCTGTAGCGGATGGCGTTGTCCACCAGGTTGTAGACGACCTGCTCCAGCCGGGGTTCGTCCCACCAGCCGTCCACGCGCTCCAGCTTCAGTGTCAGTTGATGCTGGGGCGCGGACGCCGCGCGCCGCTGCGCCACCCGCCGCACCAGCGTGGACAGCTCCAGGGGCACCTGCTCCAGTGACAGCCGGCCGCTGGCCAGCTCGGACACATCCAGCAGTTGATTGACCAGCCGCGCCAGCCGGTCCACCTGCCGGTCCATGAGGACCAGGTCCTGCTGCCGCACGGTGTGCGGACGCAGCCGCTGCAAGCGCAGCTTGAGGGTGGCCAGGGGCGTCTTCAGCTCATGGCTGGCGATGGAGAAGAAGGCCGCCTTGGCCTGGCTGACGCGCTCCACCTCCTCCAGGTGCCGCTGGAGCCGGGCCGCCATCTCGTCGAAGGCCAGGCCCAGCTTCTCCACCTCGATGGCGCCAGAGCGGTGGAGCGTCCCGAAGGCGCGCACGTCGCGCGCGCCCGCGGCCATGCGGCCCGCGGCCTGGGACACGGCCTCCACCGGCCGGGAGAGCATGCGCGTCAGCAGACGGGTGACGGGGATGGCCAGCACCAGCGCCAGCGCCAGGGTGGCCAGCAGCGCGCGGTAGCTGCCGACGACGCCGAAGTCCATGAAGTTCATCGGATGCTCCACCACGACGCGCCAACCCGGTTGGAGCAGCGTCGCGCTGGTCAGGTGCCGCGTCCCCTGGGTCCGCCGCGGCCTGGGGGCCTGGGGCTCCGTGTCATAGGTGCGGGTGCCCGTGGCGGGCAGCTTCGACAGCATCTCCCCCCACGCGGTGCCCTTCAGGGACCGGGGCTTCGGCCCGGGCGTGGCGCCGGTGTCGAAGGCCACGTTGCCGTCCGGGTCCACCAGCAGCGCGCGCTGGCCCGGCGCCAGCCGCTCCTGCGCCACCGCTCGCATCCGAAGCAGGTTGATGGCCACCAACGTGAAGCCTTCGAAGCGTTGCTGCCGGAGCAACGGCGCGACCGCGACCACGACGGGGCCCGACACCGCGGCGCGGCCCTCGAACACGCCGCTCACCACGGGCGCGCGCGTGCCGCGGACCTCCTGGAAGTAGGCGCGGTCCGCGAAGTTGGCGCCCGCCAGCGGTTGGGCCGCCACGCCCAGCGGCGGCCAGATGGCCACCAGGTTGCCGTCGCGGTCCCCGACGCCGCAGTTGAGCGCGAACGCGGAGTGATACACCCAGTCCCGCAGCAGCTCCTCCAACTGCGGCTGGGATGGACGCTCCCCTTCGCGCTCCCACTCGTCCATGATGACGCTCGCCAGCAAGGCGGTCTGGGATTGGGCGGAGGCCAGCTCCGCGTCCACCGTCTCCGCCAACAGGTGCGCGGTGGAGAGGCCCTGGTCATCCATCCGCCGCAGCTCGGCGGCATAGCGGGCCCGGCCCTCCAGCGTCCCCACCAGCATCAGCGGAAGCATCAGCGCCAGCAGCAGCGCCGAGCCCACCGCCGATGACAGGGGGAAGGTGCGCAGCCCGGGCGGAAGCAGGGGCCAGAGCCGCGCGCGCGCCGCGGGCGTCATCAGCACCACCTGCGTCATCAGCGCCGGCACCAGGCTGTTGAGCGCCTGCTTGATGGCGATGGCGAGCGCGCTCGTCGCCGTGACGTCCACGCCCAGGTGGTAGCTGACGAAGAGGTAGGGGATGCCCGCCAGCCAGTAGAGCCCATCCGCCTGAAGGGGCCAGTAGCGCCGGGTGAGCGCGCCCAGGACGACGGCCTCCATCATCGCGCCCAGCATGGCCCAGGGGTGGCCCCAGAGCTGGACGGTGACGGACATGGCGATGCCGGCCGCCAACCCCGCGCACCAGGGTCCCAGCAGCGGGGCCGCGGGGATGATGACGAAGAAACCCAGGAGGATGTCGATGCCTGGGATGAGCTCCACGGGATGCCGGTTGAGCGCATGGCCCAACAATCCCACCCCCAGCGCCCAGGCAAACCGTGCGCGCCCGCTCATGTCGGAGGGACCCTAACAGCGCCACCCCCGGCGGCCTCCAGCGCTCTTTTCAAGGAGTGTCCGTGACACGCACTCCGGACGTGCGAGGTGGCTGCGGGCTTTCGGACATTTTCCGCTGCCGGGCACTCGGCGCGCTTTGCCGTTGTCGCCGGCCGCGCTGACGCCTATCCACGAAGGCGTGCCCATCCACCTGGCCGAGTTCCTTCTGCAGCAGCGGGAAGCCATCATGTCCGCGTGGGAGGTGGAGGTGCGTCGCATCCCCGCGGCCCAGGCGCTGCCAAGGCTCGCGCTGCGGGATGGGCTGCCCCGGCTGCTGGAGGTCGTCGCCTCGCTGATGCGCCGCGGCTCGCCCGGCGGCGCGGAGGAGGGCCTGGAGGAGATTCCGGACCAGCACGCGATTGAGCGGCTGGGCGAGGGCTTCGCCCTGCGGCAGGTGGTGACGGAGTACCGGCTGCTTCGCGCGTGCGTGCTGCGCTTGTGGACGTCCCGGGAGAACGCCACCCACCACCCGGAGTCGGAGCTCGTCTTCCACGAGGCCATGGATGAAGCGGTGGCGGCCTCTGTCAGCCGCTACTCGCTGGCGCGCGAGCGCACGTTGCAGGCGCTGGACCGCATCAGCACCGCGGCCCTGGGCAGCACCGACGCCGCGAACCTGTTGCCGAGCCTCCTCCAGGTGCTGCGGGAGACGGTGGCAGTGGTGGACGTGGCGGCCGTCCTGCTGCTGGAGGACGGCGCCCTGCGGGTGGAGAGCGTGGTGGGCACGGGGACGGGGATGGCCGTGGGCGACGTGGTGCCCATGGGGGAGGGCTTCACGGGCACCGTCGCGGCCACGCGCCAGCCGCTGCTGGTGCACGAGGCCCGCACGGACAGCCGGGTGAGCGAGCCGTCCTTGCGCGCGGCGGACCTGTCCGCGCTGTTCGGGGTGCCGTTGCTCCTGGGGACGCAGCTGATGGGCGTGGTGCTGATGGGCAGCCGCGCCTCCCGCGAGCTGGCGGAGGAGGACCAGTTCCTCTTCCGGGCCATGGCGGCGCGCACCACCGCGCTGCTGCTGCAGGCCCAGGCGCACAACCGCGAGCGCGAGGCGCGCGCCGTGGCGGAGGCGTCCCTGGAGCGCCTCCGGGAGAGTGAAGCGGGCCTGCGGCGGTGGGAGCAGGTCTTCAAGCGGCTGGGCGTGGGCGTGGCCGTGGTGGACGCGGCCGAGGAGCGGCTGCGCGAGGTGAACCCCGCCTTCGCGCGCATGCACGGCTATGCCCCGGAGGAGCTGGCCGGACGGCGGCTGGAGGACACCTACGCGCCAGAAGCGCGCGGCGTGTTGCCTCGGCACATCTCGGCGGCGGACTCCAAGCCGTCGCACGAATACGAGTCCCTGCACATCCGGAAGGATTGCACCCGCTTCCCCGCCTTCACCCATGTCACGGCCTTCAAGGATGAGGCCGGCCGCGTGCAGGAGCGGGTGGTCACCGTGGTGGACATCACCCAGCGCAGGGCCATGGAGATGGACCGGCAGCGACTGCTGGGCGCCATCGAGGCGGAGCGCGCGCGGCTGGCGTCGGTGCTGGACCAGATGCCCGCGGGCGTCTTCATCGCGGACGCGCCGTCCGGCCGGCTGGTGATGGCCAGCCGCCAGGTGGAGGTCATCACCGGCAGGCCCTTCCAGCCCTCCTCGTCGACGCAGTTCTACGTGGAGGACCATGGCGTCTCGCTGCGCCCGGACGGGCGGCCCTACGCCATGGAGGACCTGCCGCTGGTGCGCAGCCTGCGCCACGGCGAGGTGGTGCGGGGCGAGGAGATGCTCATCTCCCGCGCGGATGGCCAGTACGTCACGGTGCTGCTCTCCAGCGCGCCCATCCTGGACCGGGAGGGCACCATCGTCGCGGCGGTGGCCACCCTGGTGGATGTCTCAGAGCGGCGCCGCGCCCAGGAGGCCGCGCTGCAGGCGGCCCGCTTCGGCGAGCGGCTCATCGCCATTGTCAGCCATGACCTGCGCAACCCGCTCAATGCCATCCAGCTGTCCGCGACCCAATTGCTGCACAGCGAGGCGCTCCCAGAGCGCGAGCGCCGCCTGGTGACGCGCCTCGCCCGCTCCGGCGACCGGATGAAGCGCATGATTTCAGAGCTGCTCGACTTCACGCGCGGGCGGCTGGGGGGCGGCATTCCCATCCAACGCACGGCCAGTGATTTGCGGGCCGTGGTCCGGATGGGGATGGATGAATTGGAGGCGGCGTGGCCCGAGCGCAAGCTGGCGCTCCGGGTGGAGCCGGGCCGCTACGAAGGGGCGTGGGACGGAGACCGGCTGCTCCAGGTGGTCAGCAACCTGGGCGGCAACGCGCTCCAATACAGCCCCGCGGACGCCCCTGTGTCCTTCAGGTTGTCGGACAGTGGCGACGCCGTGGTGCTGGAGGTCCACAACCCCGGCGAGCCCATCTCCCCGGAGATGCTCCCCCGGCTCTTCGACCCCTTCCGGCGCGGCGCCATGGCCGGTGCCGGCGGCGCGGGCAGCAGCGGGCTGGGGCTGGGGCTCTACATCGTCGAGCAGGTGGTGAAGGGGCACGGCGGCCGTATCGAGGTGACCTCCACCGCCCAGGCGGGCACCACCTTCCGGGTGTCGCTGCCCCGCCTGCCGGCAAACTGACGCGCTCAGGTGGGGCTCACCACCCGCTCCAGGGTGGCGCGCAGCTCGAACAAGTCCACGGGCTTGGGCACCGTGGCTCGGATGCCTTCGGGCAGGGGTTGAGAGCTCCCCGCGCCGGAGACCACCACCACCGGCAGGGCGCTCAGCCGCGCGTCCTGGCGCACATGGCGCATCAGCTCCCAGCCGCTCATCACCGGCATCATCAGGTCCAGGAGGACGGCATTCGGCATGGGCGGGCGGCTCAGGCGCTCCCACGCCGACAGTCCGTTGCCCGCCGTCTCCACGGTGAAGCCCTCCAGGGTGAGGAACTCCTCCAACAGCTCCCGGCTGTCGGCATGGTCTTCCACGAGGAGGACGAGGTTGGGCGTGCACATGAGGCCGTAGACTTGTACTGAAGTCCAATGTCCGCCAGTGCCCCAGGGCAATGCGTCCGCCCGTGGACGCCCCAGATGTCCACCGCGACACGATGCGGGGCTTGGCAGTTAAGTCAGCTTTTACTGGTATATGTCTGATTTGACTCATGGGTGTCAGGCATGCATCGCTCCATGTCTGGGTTATCAAGAGTCAAGGTGAGGTGTCGTCAATCACCCCGGTGGGAGCGCGCCTTCATACAGGCTGGTGAGAATATTTGCCTCCACATGCACTGGGAGTCCGTGGTATCCGGGTAAACGACTCGACATAAAAGAGTGGCCTCATTGAGAGGCATTTCCCCCTGCAGGGCAGGCGTGCTCCCGGCATGCCAGGAACCAGACATGACACGGAATCATGGCGTCTCGACGTGGACGGCGTTGTTTCTTCTGACGGGCTGTGAGGGCACCCTCCCCGAGGAGCGCTCGGCGGACATCAACATGGAGGCCCAGCGACAGGAGGCGAAGGAGACGGGGCTGGACCTGAGTGTGGTGGACCTGTCCGCCTCGTGCGCGGCGACGGCGCTGACGCTCTCCGCGGCCATCAAGAACGAGGCACTCACGGGCATCGGGGACTCCACCGCGGCGGTGTACGCGGGGACGCCGGGCGCTGGCGGCGTGCGGCTGGGCACCGTCAGCGTCCCCTGGCTGGTGGGTGGAGAGCGCTTCCCCTTCTCGCTGTCGTACACGGTGCCGGAGGGCACCACGAAGGTGGTGGTCGTCGCGGACGAGGACGGCACCTATCCGGAGGACGACGAGGACAACAACTTCGCCTCCATTGACTTCGAGGTCCCCTGTGCCACCAACCTGCAGCCGGTGGCCCAATGCCAGGACGTCACCGTCCCCGCGGACGCGGCCTGTCAGGGCAGCGCCAGCATCGACAACGGCTCGTTCGACCCGGATGGCTTCCCGGGGCCGTTCTCCGTGGAGCAGTCGCCCGCGGGCCCCTATGGGCTGGGCACCACGAGCGCGCAGCTCCAGGTCTCCGACGGCGCGGCCACCAGCACGTGCTCGGCGAACGTGACGGTCGTCGACGTCAGCGCCCCCACGCCGGGCGCCAACCGCGGCCTGGTGCTCCAGCCGGTCCTGGGTTCCGACTACGTGCTGGTGTCCCTGGCTGACTGCGCGATGCCGGCCGCCGACAACTGCGGCGGCGAACTCGACCTGGACGCGTCGGCCAGCATCATCCGCGTCACCTCCGACGAGTCCAACGACGCGCTGTCCCTGCTCCGGCTGCTGGCGTGTGACGACATCAAGCTGACCCCGGACCGCAAGTCCGCGATGGTCCGCGCCGAGGCGGCCCTGCTGGGCAACGGCCGCGTCTACAACTTCACGTACGCGGTGCAGGACGCCTCCGGCAACAGCGCCATCGGCACCTGCAACGTGAAGGTCCCCGCGCTGCTGGCCAACCCCGCCATCGATTCGGGCGTGAAGTACTGCCAGGGCGACGACTGCCCCGCCGGTTCGCGTTTCCCCGGGCTGCTCTGCTCGCTGCTGTAGTCGAAGCGCCGCCCCGTCCCACTGGAAGTGGGGCGGGGTCCCCGGTGGTGTTGCGTCTCAGCGCCAGGACAGCGCGTACTCCGCGTCGAGCAGGCCCAGCTCGCGCCCCTGCACCCCGAGGTCGCGCGCGCCCACGGCGTCCAGGGCGGCGTGCAGGACTCCCTCGTGGTACGCGGTGGGCATGAAGTCCCGCTTCATGACGAAGCGGCCGCTGCGAGGCCCCGTCCACACCATGCTCCGCTCGCCGTAGCTCACCGCCGCGAGGAACCCGGTGGGGAGCTGCCCGAGCAGCAGCCGGGGCTCGTCATAGGCGAGCATCAGCAGGGTGCGGCCCGCGATGGACTCCAGGAAGTCCTGCGCGGCCTTCTGGCCCAGGACACGATGGGCGGCGGCCAGGCCCCCGCAGTGTTCGGAGAGCAGGTCGGCGGCCTGGAAGGCCAGCGGCAGGAATTGGGTGATGGGGTAGCTGAAGAAGTCGATGTAGCGCTTCTCCGGCAGGCCCTGGCGGCAGCGCAGCTCCATGCTGGAGCCGCCCACGCGCCGCACCGTCTCCAGGACCCCCCGGAAGAACATGCCACGCGCGGTGTCCTCGGGGGTAGCGAGCGCGCAGCGCTGACGCAGCTCGCGCGAGGCCTCCGGCCCCAGGGGCTGAGGCGGCGCGGGGTCTCGCACCAGGTGCGAGGTCAATCTCAATTCCATTGCGGGGGGACTCCGGAAGAAAAGTGGGGCGCCGCCAGGCCGAAGCCAGACGTGCCGTGCTCCAGGGTGGATGCGGGCCCCCACAGGGGCGGCGAACGCCTTGGCCGCCCATGCCCAGACTCACGCGTCCAGCCGCGGGCCTCCGGTCCAGGAGGCTTCACAGACAGGTCGCGGAAGTGTGGCCGTAATGATGCACATTGCATGGAGTGCTTTCGCGAGGCAACCCTGGTCGTCGAATTCTTGTGAAGGGATTGGCTGCCCCTCCCTCAATGACAGACATGACGAGTAGGGCCGGACGGACCCGGTGCCGGACGGGCCACGCGGGCTGACGCCTGGACGTCTGCCGGATGTGTGGTTCCGGGTACGACACTTTTCGCGGAGGGTGCGGGGCAGGTGACTACCCTCTATATCGGTATTTCGCCTGAGGACGTGCTGGGTTATAAGTCGCAGGAAAACTCGTGACCGAGCGCGACCTGTTCCCGGGCAGGGCGTGAGCTTGGCCCGTACTCACAAGGTTGACGCAGTGAAGACCCACCTCGAAGGTCCTGCTCCTCCCCGCAAGCGGCCCCGCTCCCCGCCGCGAAACCCGGCGGCGCGCGCCCGGAAGTCGCGCGAGCAACTGGAGAGCCGGTTGGCGGAGAACGTGGGCGAGGCCGCGCGAGGCGCGCGGCTGCTCGCGGGGCTCACCCAGGCGGATGTCGCGGCGCGTGTGGGCATCGCCGCGGAAGTCTATGGGCGCATGGAGCGGGGGAAGATGATGCCCAGCGTGCCGACCCTGTTCCGCCTGTGTCTGGCGCTGCGGTTGTCGGCGGACGTCGGGCTGGGACTCGCCACGGCGGCCAGCGTTGGCGCCGCGCTCTGGGAGGGCGACTCCAGGCACAGGGACCAGCTCCCGGAGATGCGGAAGGTGCTCCGGACGCTGCGGCGCATGTCGCGCAGGCAGCTCAACCTGATGAACCAGGTCGCGGCCGCCCTCCTGCCGGAGCGGTGAGGGCGGACGCCGGACGGTGAGGCCTTGATTGTCCGGAGGTGGGTGCTTCCGTGCCGGGATGGGTTCCCGGCGCTACCTGGGGGGCAGGCCTGATGCGTCCTCGGGTGTCTGTGATTTCGTGAGGAGGCCTCGTGCGCGTGAGGCGTGGTGCGGCAACGCTTCGCTGTTCAGCCGGGGCGCCGTGCACCGAGGGGACTGTGGATGGCAGCAGCGGGGCCCCTGGTGGCGAGCAACGGCTGGGCACCAGGGAGCGCAGGCCTACTCAACGGGACGGCCGCCAACGGGCCCCTTACCTTACCGCTTGGGCGATGATATCCGGATTTCAATGTTCTGAAGAGGTGTCCTGCTGACATGCATTGGCGTGCCGCTCGTGAGCGCATGCGGGTCCGCGACGGCCAACATCCTGCCAGTGCCGAGCGAGGTCCACTCCGTATACAACTTGGAGTATCCAGCGTGTTACGCCGGGTCCGCGAAGTGGCGGCGCATCGGTCCGGATAGGCCCTATGCCGACTAGCCCCATGCTGCCGTTGCTAGAGGAAGTTACCGCTCGGCATTACCCGAACGCTCCAGCCACTCCAGCGCAGCTTGAGGAGTTCGAGCAGCGCGTCGGCTGGCGCCTGGACGAAGACCTGCGCGCGTTCTATCTGCACTGCGATGGCGCAACGCTCTTTCGCCCATGGCCGAACCAGACGTTCTGGCTACTCCCGTTGCGAGAAGTTCGCCGCGCTCGCGTCGCCATGCGGTTCCGTGACGAGGACGCGATGGGCTCGCCGCACTGGTGGACCATCGCTGACCTGGGGGACGACGATTACTCCGTGCTCGACGCATCCCGGCCAGGCGACGCGTATCCTATTCTCGACGCCTACCACGAGACGTATCCACAGCAGGTCGTCCAGATTGCACCGTCATTCGGCGCGTGGCTGGAGCGCACGTTGCGCAGCAACAATCAGCTCTGGTGGCTCCCCGAGCCCGAAAACGACTCAGGGGCCCCAGAACGCACCGGGGCCTCTCGTTGGTTGATGAAAAGGCTGGCGCCGCGCCCCGAGTTGACGCGGCCCGCGCAAGTCCACCCCAAGCCGCTTGTCACCCCGCCGTCTCCCTGGCCTCATGCGGGACAGGGTGCGCCGCGCCCCGCTTGGTGAGGGAATGACCCGCGGACTTGGGTGGTGGACAGGCAGGCCAGCAGCGCGCGCGGCGGTCGCCGTGGTGGCCCTGTTCATGTCCGCGGCTCGGGCGCACGCGCAGGACGCGGGGACGCCGGACGACGGGGGCGCCACCCAGGCCGAGCGGGAGCTGCGGCGCACCGACGCGGGCTGGGCCGTGGAGACGGACGCGCCCCTGTCGGAGGACGCGGGTGTGCCGGAGCCCGCGTTCACTCCGCCCGCGATGGTGCAGGGCTCGCCCGCGCCCTATCCTCCCGGGCTGGCGTCCGAGGGCGTCGCGGGAGTGGTGAAGCTGGAGCTGCTCATCGACGACGCGGGCGAGGTGGAGTCCGCCACGTTGGTGGAAGGGCTGCATCCCTTGCTGGACCGGGCGGCGCTGCACGCGGCGCCGTCGCTGCGCTTCGCCCCCGCCACCGTGGACGGCCTGCCGGTGGCCGTGCGCATCTTCTTCGAGTACCGCTTCGAGGCGCCCGCGCCGGTCAGCTCCGCGGGTGCCACGCCCGCGGCGCCCATCACCCTGAAGGGCCTGGTGCGCACCAAGGGCAACCGCCGGCCGCTGGTGGGGGCCACGCTGGTGTCGGACGCGCAGCCGGACGCGCCGGTGCAGACGGACGTGGACGGCCGCTTCGAGGCGCGCTGGCCCGCGGGCGTGCACCCGGTGCGCATCACCGCTCCCGGCCACAAGCCCGCCGTCTTCCGCGAGGGCCTGAAGGCGAACGAGGCGCTGGAGGTGGTGTACGGGCTGGAGCCGCTCATCATCAACCCGTACGAGACGGTGGTGCGGGGGGACCGCGAGCGCACGGAGGTGAGCCGCGTCACCCTGCATGACGCGGAGCTGCGCGAGGTGCCAGGCACCATGGGGGACCCCTTCCGCGTCGTCATGCTGCTGCCCGGCGTGGGCAGCATGGTGTCCGGCGTGGCCTACCCGGTGGTGCGCGGCAGCCAGCCCGCGGCCACGGGCTACTTCCTGGATGGCATCCGCGTCCCCATCCTCTTCCACCTGTTCCTGGGGCCGGCCGTCATCCACCCGGACTTCATCGACGCCATCGACTTCTATCCGGGCTCACCGCCGCCCCGGTATGGGCGGTTGATGGGGGGCGCCATCGACGGGCGTCTCAGCCGCCCGCGGGATGACGGCGTCCACGGCAGCGCCTACGCGGACCTCATCAACGCGGGCTTCTTCATCGAGACGCCGTTCAAGGACACGGGCACCAACGTCAGCCTGGCCGGCCGCTATTCCTATACACCCTGGCTCATCGCCCTGGCGGCCAACCAGCTCCAGGCGCCGCCCCCTCCCGGTCGGGAGAACCCCAAGGTGGTGCTCGACTTCTGGGATTACCAGGGCCGGGTGGAGCAGCGGCTGGGCGAGGGCACGCTGCGCCTGTTTGCCTTTGGCTCGTCCGACACCTTTGGCTCGGAGGCCCAGGACGAGTGGGGGGACACCGCGCTGCAGTCCATTGTCTTCCACCGGGTGGACCTGCGGCACCGGCACCCCGTGGGCCCCGGTGAGCTGGAGGTGGGCGGGACGTGGGGGCTGGACCGCTTCGCCATCGTCAGCCGCAGTCCGCCTGGCGACGCCACCGAAATCCATATCGACCAGGGGCACTGGTCCGCGCGCCTGGGCTACACCGCGACGCTGTCACCCAGCGCCACGCTGCGCGCCGGGGCGGACGTGGAGCACAAGCGCGCCATCGTCGAGCTGCTCCAGCAGGACGGCGGCCCCGACGTGGACATGGAGGTGGCGCCCGTGGCGCTGGGCACCTTCATGGGGGCGTGGACGGAGCTGGTGTGGCAGCCCCATGAGAAGTGGGCCGTGGTGCCCGGCCTGCGCGTGGACAGCTACCACCTGTCGCCGGGGATTGACCGGCGCGCGCTGGAGCCGCGCCTCACCGTGCGCCACAAGGTGTCGGAGGCGCTCACGCTCAAGGGCGGGGCGGGCCTCTTCCATCAGCCGCCCACCACCCTCATCAGCCTGCCCGTGGTGGACGTGGGGAGCCTGCTGCTGGGGCTCCAGCAAGGCGTGCAGCTCTCCGTCGGCGCGGAGTGGAAGGCGTGGCGCGGCCTGGAGGTGGGGTTGGACGTCTATCTCAACCCCATGCTGCGGACCCTCGAGCTGACGCCCTTCTCCGATGAGGGCCTGGGGGAGGACGAGCCGCCGGACACCCAGACGCCTCCAGGCGGCCTGCGCCGCGGCATGCAACTGGGGGATGACGGTGGCATCCCCGACCGCTCGGACTTCGACTTCCCGGACTTCCGCGGCAGCGGCATGGCCTACGGCCTGGAGTTCCTGCTGCGCCACCCGCTGGGCGACAACTGGTTTGGCTGGCTGTCGTATTCGCTTCAGCGCAGCACGCGCCGCACGCGCTTCTACCGCTACGACGCGGAGGGCCACCGGGTGGGCGAGGCGGAGGCGGACCTGCCCTTCGCCTTCGACCAGACGCACATCCTCAACCTGGTGCTCAGCTACAAGTTCGCCAACAACGTCACGCTGGGCGGGGTGCTGCACTTCAACACCGGGCGCCCTGAATACGGCACGTTGGGCACGCAGACGCACCGCCCGGGTGAAGACACCGCCGGCCGGCCAGCCTGGGTCAAGTCAGACAGAGATCGCGTGGATCGGCTGCCTGCCTTCCTCCGCTTCGACGTGCGGCTGTCCAAGTCGTGGGTCTACGACACCTTCAGCCTGGAGGCGTACCTGGACATGCTCAACGTCACGCTCCGTCGGGAGACGCTGGGCTTCGAGTACGAGGGTGGCAACGGCTTCCCGCTGCGCAAGGACGCGGTGGGGCTGCCCATCGCCCTGCCCATCCTGGGCGTGAAGGGGCGCTACTGAGCACGAGGACTGATGGATAGCGCACGCTTGGCGCCGCGACTCCGCCTTCACCTGGGCACGACGGCGCGCCGCGCGGTGTAATCCCGCGCCGCCAGTTGTTCCGGGGGCCGGTCCGCTCCTGGGGGCCCGGAGCGCATGGGCCGAGTTCCTGACCACCGCACACCAGGTGACTTCTTCATGTCGCAGGACGGGATTCCAACGATGGTGCCGTTGCAGCGCGGAGGCCTCCCTTTCAGCCGGGGAGCCACCGCTGCCAGCCGGCTGGCGCTGACGCACCCGCGGGTGACGGACGAAGACCCGCATCGCCAGGCGAAGGCGGTTTCGGAGACCCCCGCCGTGTTGCTGGTGGATGACCATGTGTCGAACCTGGTGTCGCTGGAGGCCATCCTCGAGCCGCTGGGCGTGCGCATGGACAAGGCCTGTTCGGGGGAGCAGGCCCTGCGCTTCCTGCTGCGCGAGGACTACGCCGTCATCCTGCTGGACGTGCGGATGGCGGGGCTGAGCGGCTTCGAGACGGCGTCGCTCATCAAGCAGCGCGAGCGCACGCGCAACGTCCCCATCATCTTCCTCACCGCCTATGGTCGCGATGACGCGGAGCTCGTCACCGGCTACGCCACCGGCGCGGTGGACTTCCTCCAGAAGCCCTTCCCGCCGGAGGTGCTGCGCTCGAAGGTGTCCGTCTTCGTGGAGCTGTTCCGCGCGCAGCAGCAGGTGCGGCGCCAGGCGGAGCTGGTGCGGCAGAAGGAGGCCGAGGCGCGGGATGCCGCGCTGAGGGCCGCGGGCTACATCGACCGGCTGCGGGACTTCGCCGCCCGGCTGTCGGAGGCGGCCACCGTGCCGCAGGTGTGCCGCGCGCTCTTCGAACAGGGACTGGTGGCCGCTGGCGCGAAGGCGGGCACCGTCAACCTGTTGGACGCGGAGGGCGAGGCGCTGGAGGTGGTGGACGCCATTGGCTACCCGGAGAGCGTGCTGAGCCGGTGGCGGCGCATCCCGATGACGGCGGCCATGCCGCTGGTGGAGTCGCTGCGGGAGCAGCAGGCCATCTGGGTGGGCTCGCCGGAGGAGTGGCGCGCGCGTTATCCCCTCATGGATACGCGAGGCCTCCACGAGGCGGCGCTCGCGCTGCCCTTGCTGGTGAAGGGACGTGCGCTGGGCGCCATTGGCCTGTCCTTCGCGCGGCCGCGGACCTTCACGGAGATGGACCGGGCCTTCTTCACCGCGCTGGCGCATGCGTGCGCCCAGGCGTTGGACCGGGTGCACCTGACGGCGGAGGAGCGCCGGGCCCATGCCGTGGCCCGGGCCGCCGCCGCCCGGCTGCAGATGCTCACGGAGGCGTCCGACGCCTTCGATGCCACCAACCGCGACCTGTCCGTGCTGCTGGGCACCATCACCCGCCAGGTCGCCTACTTCCTGGGGGACGCGTGCACGCTGTGCCTGCTGTCCGATGACGGGACGCGGCTGGAGGTGGCGGCCAGCCATTCCAGTCAGGGGGAGGACGGGGCGCCGCTGCTCCCGGGCGCGGGGCTGAGCGGCTGCGTGCTGCGTGGCGGACGGCCGCTGCTCGTGCCCGAGCTGTCCCAGGAGCAACAGCGGGAGCTGGGACAGGGCGAGGCGCTGCGCAGCCTGCTGTGCGTGCCGCTGAGGGCGCAGGGCAAGGTGGTGGGGACGCTGGCCGTGGGGCGAATGGGCCAGGGCCGGGGCTTCACCCAGGAGGACCAGGAGCTGGTGGAGGAGCTGGCGGCGAAGGCGGCGCTCTCCATCGAGAACGCGCGCCTGTTCGCGGAGCAGCAGCGCTCACAGGAGGAGCTGCGCCGGCGCGCCGAGTTCGAGCAGCAGCTGGTGGGCATCGTCTCCCACGACTTGCGCAATCCCCTGGCGGCCATCTCCATGTCGGCGGGGCTGCTGGAGAAGAAGGGGGCGTTGACGGAGTCGCAGCAGCGCATGGTGTGGCGCATTGGCCAGGCCACCGAGCGCGCGGCCCGGATGATTCGCGACCTGTTGGACTTCACCAAGGCCCGGCTGGGTGGCGGCATTGCCCTGCACCGTCAGGCCACCGACTTGCGGGAGGTGGTGCACCAGGTGGTGGATGAGCTCCTGGTGGCCAACCCCGGGCGCCGCGTGGAGGTGGAGGTCCAGGGCGAGGTGCGCGGCGAATGGGATTCGGACCGCATCGCGCAGGTGCTCACGAACCTGCTGGGCAATGCCCTGGCCTACAGCCCCGCGGACGCCCCGGTGCGGGTGGACACACGGCTGGAGGGGGAGGCCGCGCTGCTGTCGGTCTTCAACGGAGGCGCCCCCATCCCCCGGGAGCTGCTGCCGCGCTTGTTCGAGCCGCTGACACGGGGCGCGTTGAAGGAGGGCCAGTCCACCCGCAGCATCGGCCTGGGGCTCTACATCGTGCAGGATATCGTGCGCGGCCACGGCGGCGGCGTGGAGGTCGTGTCCTCCGAGCAGCACGGCACCACCTTCACCGTGCGCTTGCCCCGCGCGGCGGTCTGAGAAGGTGCGCTGCGCCGTGGGCCCCTGCTGACGTGAGCAAACGCTCCGCGGCCCAGGACGTTCGCGCAGGGCCATTGCGGAATGACGACACCGCGGCGGATATCGGACCGCGTGGCGCGTTGGCACTGGCGCGGAGTGAGCACTGAGGGCCGCGTTGGCACTCGCGTACACGTTCGCGCTCCCTGAGATTTGTCACTCTTGTCCCGCGTGCGTTCCGCGACCGGGCGTCGAGCATCGGGGCTGGAGCGCGTGCCAGGGGGACGTCGATGGGGGTGTGTCTGTCGTCGCAGTGGGGCTCCGCCTGGACCTGGACGACGCATGCGGGAGGCCCCGCGCCCTGCCTGCGCTTCGAGCCGGTGCGAGGGACGGCGGGGGAGGTGCTCGATTTCCACCAGGCCACGCCAGGGGCGTCCGCCGAGCCGGTGGGGCACGGCTGGGTCCTGCCCGCCTGCGTGTCGCGCTGGGAGCAGGAGGGCGTGCGAGGGCTTCGCCTGGAGGACTGCGCCCGCGTGGTGGACACGGGCGAGCCGGTGTCCGTCGTGTTGCGCATCGCCCGCGAGGGCAACATGGAGGCGCGCTTCCGGGCCGTGGGCACGAAGGCGCTGGATGCCTTCGTGCTGTGGCTGCTGCCCGATGACGCGGACGACGCGCAGGCGCTCCGCGAGGCGCTGGAGCGTGAGCGCGAGGCCCGCCACCGCGCGGAGGGCGCGCTGGAGCACGCGACGGCCCGGCTGGCACGCGAGGCCCTGGATGGCACCGCGCGCCACCTGGCGCTTCAGCGGCTGACCGAGGAGGCGGAGTTTCGTGAGCGGTTCATCGGCATCCTCGGGCATGACTTGCGCAATCCCCTGAACGCCATCGCCCTGTCCGCCCGGGCCATGGCGCAGCGCACGCTGCCGGCGGTCCAGCAGCAGCAGTGCGCCCAGCGAATCGAGGCGAGCGCCGCGCGGATGGGCGCCATGATTTCCGACATCCTCGACCTCACCCGCGCGCGGCTCGCGGGCGGCATTCCCCTGCACCTGGGGACGGTCAGCCTGGCCATCGTCTGCCGGATGGTGGTGGAGGAGCTGTCCGCCGCGCATCCTGGCCGGCACATCACCTTGGACGTGGAGGGCGCGTCGGAGGGCTTCTGGGACGCGGACCGGATGGCGCAGGTGCTCAGCAACCTGGTGGGCAACGCGCTGGAGCACGGCGCCGAGGACGCGCCCGTCCGGCTCAAATGTATCGCCGTGGACGGTGAGCAGGTCCTGGAGGTCCACAACACCGGGGCGCCCATTCCGTCTCAACACCTGGAGACATTGTTCGACCCGTTCCGGCAGGTGGGCACCGGCGCTGGGAAGGGCCACCGTCGCGGCGCTGGTGGCCTGGGGCTGGGGCTCTTCATCGTGAAACAAATCGTCCAGGCGCACGGAGGCGCGGTGTGCGTGACCTCCTCCGCGGCAGCGGGGACGACCTTTACGGTGAAGATGCCACGAGACGCGCGACAGTCGCAGGTGCCCGCACCCTCGGGCGTGAGACGTCGCGTGTGACTGCAACGTTGGCGGTTGGGCGGAACGTGCGCTGAGCGTCAGCCGGCGCACGGACTACGTGTTTGCCGCATGACCGACATGCGCGAACTGCCCGAGAGGGCACCTGTCAGAGGGGAAAAGAAGGACTACCGGTTATCTTGGCCGCGAGAAACGCGGCTACCCCCAAAAACCGGAGGCAGCCATGTATCACCACCCCACCTCGAAGACCTGTTCCAGCTCCAAGGTCACCTACGCTGGGCGCCGTTGTGCGCACCGGTGGGAGCTGCTGCCAGCGTTGCTTCTCGTCGCCGCCGTGGGGTGTGGCCCGGCGGAGCCGATGGATATGGCCCGCGAGACGCTGGGCACCCAGTCGGATGGGTTGGTGTCGTCCAATGGGCTGTCGACGAACGGGCTGTCGACGAACGGCCTGTCCACCAATGGCTTGTCGACGAATGGGCTGTCGACGAATGGCTTGTCGACGAATGGGCTGTCGACGAATGGCCTGTCGACGAATGGTTTCAGCACGTGGTTCAGCGCGGACCCCGTCAAGGCCGAAGAGGTGATGCGATACATCGTCCGGTGCGCGCTCGCCTCCGGCCAGGCGCTGACGTACACGCATGCGGGCACCACGCACACCTGGCAGGGCTCCCTGGGGCTGGCGCCGACGTGGTCGAGCCCCACGCCTCCGCCTCCGCCGAGTCCGGTTGCTCCGGAGGCCGAGCAGCAGCTGGTGTCGAGCTGCCTGGCGGCACACGTGAACAAGTACGGCGTGCACCTGAACATCTCCGTGCAGGGCAAGGACTCGCAGGGCAATGCCATTCCGACGACGGCCGAGGAGCTGCAGACCTACAACCAGCATGAGGCCGTCTTCTTCGGAAACCTCTTCAATGGTCAGGGGCTCTTCGCGGCCAATGACGCGCCCTATCTGGCCTACGACGAGAGCACGGTGCGTGCGTGTGGCCTGTCGTCGTGGAGCGGGGACCCGGACTGCGCGGCCGTCATCTCCCACGTGGGGGCGGCCCAGACGTACTGCCAGCAGGACCCCACGCGGTCCTACTACACGCGCTGCACGTACAACGGCGTCGTGTACCGGCCGCTCACCACCCGCATCCGCCCCCAGGACATCTACAAGTGTGGTGACGGGACGTGCCAGCTCTCCGAGCGCTGCGGCACCAGCAACACGCCGGACAGCTGCGCCGCGGACTGTGGAGCCTGCTAGGCGTTGACGTCTTCGCGGCCCCCCTGCCGCGCGCAGTAGCGGCCTTCCTCCTACCCCTCGGGAGGATGCCGTGGAGTCCGAGCCTGTCCGAGCGCGGCGGCTGCCGCATCCAGGCTGAACATGTTGCCCGGCTCTCTCGAAAGGGCTCTTCGTGAGCTGCGTCCTCGCCTCGCGCGCCGCGCTGGAGGCAGGGAGCGGATTGCTCATGGCAGTGGGTCAGCGGACCGCGACCTGGCGGAAGGTGACGCCGTCGAGCTCCAGGCGGTGGACCGCGTCCACGAAGCGTTGGGTGGCCAGGATGAGCGTGGGCCAGTCCGCGAGGCGGAAGACGTCCACCGCGGTGGGGAGGGAGGCCGCGTCAAGGAAGTAGGGGG
>NZ_JABXEP010000140.1:0-21691 GCF_013372605.1 Myxococcus sp. AM009 | reverse complement strand
GGCCGGAGGGTGTCCGAAATCCAGGAACGGGCCTCCTCCAGCGAACGGGTGAGCGCCACCCGCGCCCGGGGCAGGAAGCGCTGGACCAGCCCCCCCATGCCTTCGGAGCCCCGGCGTGCACGCAGGTTGACGAGGACGGCGATGTCATTCATGGCGAGCGGGACTCTCTCCACGCTTTGTCATGGCCCGGTCACGGCGCGGAAACCGGTGACGCGGCGTGACTCAAAAACGACCCTCACACTCCCAGTGCATGGGCGAAGCGGGCCTTCAGCCCCCGCGCCTCCCGCTTCTTTCCAAGGGAGAACGCCGCCGCGGCCACGCCCCCGGCGACCAGCAGCCGGCGCAGCCATTGCTTGCCCGCCGCGTGGTAGCCCCCCGAGGTCCCCGTCCCCTCCGCCATCGGACGGAAGAGGGTGCCGGAGGTGTGGCCCTGGCGCTCCTCCTCGAAGTGCTGGGCCTCCGTGACGCCGTTCATGGTGCGCTCGAAGGTGCGGGGCAGCAGGCCGTGCATGGCGGCGAAGCTCCGCGCCGCGGGGCCGACGAAGACCTCGTGCTTGGGGCCGCGGAGGACCCCGAGGATGGCGCGCGCGACGCGCTCCGGCGTGTAGACGGGCTCCACGGGGCGGATGCGCCAGCCGGTGTAGTTGGCGGTGTGTTGCCACAGCGGCGTGTCGATGGCCGCGGGGAGCACGGTGCACACGTCGATGCCGGTGCCGAGCAGCTCCTGTCGGATGGACGCGGAGAAGCCGCGCACCGCGTGCTTCGAGGCCACGTAGGCGCTGACATATGGCGCGGCGACGGTGCCGAAGGTGGAGGAGACGTTCACCAGGGTGCCATAGCCCTGCTGGCGGAACTGGGCCACGGCGGCGCGGGCGCCGCTGACGGTGCCGAAGAAGTTCGTCTCCATCAC
The DNA here is from genome assembly GCF_013372605.1 of Myxococcus sp. AM009. NCBI lineage: Bacteria > Pseudomonadati > Myxococcota > Myxococcia > Myxococcales > Myxococcaceae > Myxococcus > Myxococcus sp. AM009. The sequence goes on along the minus strand of NZ_JABXEP010000140.1, from coordinate 20,781 downwards.
CTGCCGGAAGGCGTCATCCGGCGTCTCTTCGAGGCGGCCCATGAGGTAGACGCCCGCGTTGTTGATCCACGCATCGAAGTGGCCAAAGGCCTTGCGCGCCTCGTCCGCCAGGTGCTGCACGGCGGCCACGTCCGACACATCCGTGGGCACGACGTGGGCCCGGACGCCGAGCGCCTGGCACTCGCGAGCCAGGTCCTCCAGCGGCTCCTCGCGCCGGGCGGCCAGGACGACGTGGGCCCCCTTCTTCGCCAGGGCCAGCGCGGTGGCGCGACCGATGCCACTGGACGCGCCGGTGACGACGACGACTTGGTTCTTCCAGGCTCGCTTCATGTCCGCGTCCTCCTTGCCGGGCCGAGCCCCAGCGCATGGCCTGAATCCCCCTCGCGAAGATGGCGATTGCACACAGCGACGCACCGGGTCATCGCACACCTGGTTGGAGGACAGGCGGCGGAGCGGCCCCAGGGTCCATTTCGCAGACCGCCGCCGGGGATGGGGGTCCACCGCTGGGACGGGGCACGGGGCGCGAAGGGACGCGTCCGCACGGGAGGTGGCGGCGGGGCTGCACGCGGGTAAGGGGTGGAGATGGCTCGGCTTTTCGCGGAGCACGGGTGGGTTGGAGGAAGCGGAGCGGGCTTGGTATGTGCGAGCGACTGTCGGGCAGGAAACGGAACACAACCTGCACTCGGCCCGCGAGCCATGAACATCCCCGAACGCTCCCTTCCGCCGCCTTGGACGGCGGCCGTCGTCCTCCTGTGCGCGTCCGCGTGCATCAACGTGCCGGCCGTCGAGCCCGCGCAGGCCGAGGTGCGAATCACCGCGCCGGCTGGAACGGCCTACACGAAGGGTGTGGTCGAGGTCCGGCTTGCCGTGACAGGCCACACGCCGGACCGCGTGGAGCTGCTGAAGGACGGCGAGGTGCTGACGGAGCTGGCGCCGCCGTACACGTACACCTGGGACACGGCGGGTGAGCCGGAGGGGACGTACCGGCTGGAGGCACGCGCGGCGCTGGGGGACGTCGCCTATGTGAGCGCGAGCCGCGAGGTGGTGGTGGACCGGACGCCGCCGCGGGTGGTGTCGCGCGTGCCGGAGCAGGGTGCCCAGGAGGTCTGGGTGCAGAGCCCCATCCGCGCCGAGTTCTCCGAGCCCGTGAAGCGGAGCACCGTGACGACGGAGTCCGTGCACCTGACGGTGGGCGACGTGGCCGTGGCGCAGACGGTGTCACTGTCGGAGGACGGGAAGACGGTGACGGTCGTCCCCGTGACTGCGTTCACCGCGCCGAGCACCGTGGCGCTGGCCTTCTCGGGGACGGTGACGGACCTGGCTGGGAATGCCGCCGCGAATCTGGGGGAGGCGTGGAGCTGGGCTGTTCCTGAGTTCGTGCCGTATCCGACGCCCATGCTCGTCCCACTAGACCCCCTGAGCCCCCCTACCGCCTACGTCAAACTAGGCCCCAATGGTCACCCCACAGTCCTGACGAGTCGCGCTGTTGGCCGAACTGGAGACCTTTTCGTAAGCCGCTGGGATGGCAACGCATGGGAACAGCTTGGCGGCGGGCTGCGAACGAGCTCAGAGGAATTCTCCTTCCTCACCCCCAACCTCCAAATCCTTCCAGACGGAAACCCAATCGTCGCTTGGTCGGAGAATCTCGGCGCGGAGTTCAACAACTACATCCATGTCGCCCGATGGAACGGCACGATGTGGGAACGACTTGGAGGCGACGAAGGAATTGTTCCCGAACGACCCCATGCATGGGACATAGCACTTGCGCTTACCAGCGACGGTCGACCTGTCGTTGCAACCAGCATGGAGCCAGAAGATTCCGAAGGCGGCATCCAAGTCTATCAATGGACCCATGAGCAGCAATGGCAGCGCATTGGCCCTCCCGTGTATGGCTCCCTCTACACGTTCAAGATGCCACCGCCTCAACTCGCACTCGACTCTCGCGACAACCCTACGGTCGCCGTTGAACATTCTGAAAGTGCATATCTGAGACGCATCGTCGTTTGGCGATGGGCGGGCAGCGAGTGGGAGCAGTTGGGGGAATCCGTCAACAGCACCATAAATCAACCTTCCTATTCAACTGGGTTCAGATCGCTCCTCTTCAACTCGGCGGATGAACCCATCATCTCCTGGACTGGCAGCAGCAGCGCGCACGCACAAGACGACCTGTTCTCCAGCATGTGGTCCAACAATCAGTGGGTCTCACTAGGCGCCCCACCACGGACGGATGCAACGAGCACCAGAACAGTTCGCGGGAGCGCCATCACTACCAATGATGCACTCCTCCTCGTATCGACCGAACGCGACTCCACGGGAGGAATGATCAACATCCACCGCCGAGAGAACGAACACTGGCAGCTCGTATGGAACAGCCGGGCGGCCTTTCCCGGGAAACAAACCTCGATTGGCGCTCACAGCTTCGACGCGGACACCTCCGGAAACCTGGCACTGGTCTGGACTGAGACTAGAGAAGAGCAAGACGTCGAAATCGTCGTGTATCGACGAAACCACTAACCAGGCTCCAACCCTTCAGCTTCGCATCAAAGAGAGTCAAAGATGAGGATCGCACCAGCACTTGTCGCCTGCCTCGTATCCACCATGGCGTACTCGGCCCCTCGCCGCACGGTGGTGGCCAGTGGAGACTGCAAGGACGCGGAGTTGAGCGGGCAGGCCAAGGCCTTCCTGGGAGCCCTCTCCTCGCGCCCCGAGCAGGACACGCTCAGCGCCAGTCAGTTCAGCGATCGGCTCTTCCCTCAGTCCACCAAGAGCTACGAGGACCTCCATCGGCAGCTCGAAGCCGCGCAGGACCAGTTCTACGAAAGCCGCAACGCCAGGACGCTCCAGGCCGTTGACGAAGCCCTGCAGCAAATCACCCGGCTCCCCGGGGGAGACGCCCGCTGGAAGCTCTACGTCGAAGCCCAGCTCCTCCACGGGCTCAACTACCGCGCCCTGGGCAAGCAAAAGGAGAGCGACACGGCGTTCCGCAACGTGCTGCGGCTCCAGCCTGACTACCAGCTCAGCCCGGACTACTTCGCGCCATCCGTTCGACAGAACTTCGACAAGCTCCGGAAGGAACTCGCTCAGACGCGGAAGGTGAAGCTGTCCGTGAAGTCCACGCTGCCCGCCGCGGACGTGTACCTGGACGGGCTCAAGCTGGGCCAGACGCCGCTGTCACTCGATGCAGTCCCGGGCACCTACCACCTCACCCTCGTCAAGGGCGACACCACGAGCTTCCCACGACACATCCAGGTCCAGGGCACCGAGACGCCGTTGCTCATCGACGTGGCCTATGAGGGCTCTGTCTCCGCGAGCCCGTTCCCCTGCCTTGCCGCCTCGGACGGCAACGACGAGCGCACGCTAAGCCATGCGGTCCGGCTGGGCGGCACGCTCGGCGTGGAGGAGGTCATCGTCGTCCGGCTCGAACGCCCGAGCAGCGGCCCCAAGTGGTTCGCGGCCACCGTCCTCAATGTCGAAGGAGGCCAGAAGCTCCGCGAAGGTGGCTTCAAGACGCAGGGGACAGATGCTCCGAACGAGGCACTCGCGGCGCTGGTCGACTTCGTCACCACCGGCCGCTCGCCCTCCAACCTCGTGGTGATGAACGCCAATGGAAAGGCCCCGTGGGACGCTCCCGGGGGCCGGAACGGAAGCGCGTCCGCGGGCGGCATGGACCTGACGGCCCCCAACCTCATGTCAGAGGGCGACGCGTCCGGAGCACGCTCTACCTCCGGCCTTCGCACGGCCTCGTATGTCGCGCTGGGAACGGGCGTGGCCGCGTTCGGCGGAGCGGGCGTCGTCCGCCTCCTGGCCCAGAAAGACGTGAACGCGCTGGAGAAGCGGCTCGACAACGGCCGGATTCTGTCCAGCGACAGAGAGGCGATGGGACTTCGCGACTCGCTGGTCCAGAAGAGCAACGTCCTCAATGGGCTGCTCATTGGTGGAAGCGCGGCGGTTGTCACGGGCGCGGTGCTCTACCTCCTGTCGCCTGATTCGAGCTCGGCACCGTCCGTCTCGGTAGGACTCTCCGCGGACAGCCACGGCGCGGCGGCCTCACTGTCCGGCTCGTTCTGACGCACGACTCACGAATCCAAGGACACGCACTCCGCGAGAGATGGACCCTCCGAATCACTCCACCTCCCGCGCAGGCAAGCAGGCACGTCGAGTGCTGGATAGGAGGTCCGCGTCAACACACACCGCCAAGCCACCACGGCGCATAGAGTGCCGCCCATGATGCGAGCCCTCTTCGTCCTGCTGCTGGCCACGAGCGCCTCCGCGGCCTCTCCCCGAACCCTCCGGGTCGATTACTTCCACACCGGGAACGCCACCGAGGAGCGGTTCAGCCTCGACAAGGTCGTCATCGAACCGCTGCCCTGGCCCGGCCACCCGGAGCGCGCAATCGATGAGACGAACCTCGGCAAGTACCTCTTCGAGGTCCGCGACCGGGAGAACAACCGGCTCCTCTTCTCACGAGGCTTCGCGTCCATCTACGGCGAGTGGGAGGTCACGAACGAGGCGCGCGGCAGCAACCGCACCTTCCATGAGTCGCTGCGCTTCCCCGCGCCCGAGCGCCCCGTGCAGGTGCTCCTCAAGAAGCGGGATGCCCAGAACGCCTTCCGCGAGGTGTGGTCGCTGGTCGTCGACCCGAAGGACATGTTCGTCGACCCCTCGTCTCCTCCCGCGCCCGGACCGCTGCTGAAGCTGCTGGAGAACGGGCCGTCCGCGCAGAAGGTCGACCTGCTCATCCTGGGTGACGGCTACACGAAGGCCGAGCACGCCAAGTTCGAGAAGGACGCCCGGCACATGGTGGACATCCTCTTCACCTTCTCTCCCTTCAAGGAGCGCAAGGCGGACTTCAACGTGTGGGGGCTCGTCCCCGCCGCGACCCAGTCCGGCATCTCCCGTCCGTCGACGGGCGTCCACCGGCGCTCCCCCATCGGCGCCACCTACGACGCCTTCGGCAGCGAGCGCTACGTGCTCACCTTCGACAACAAGGCCTTCCGCGAGGCAGCGGCCTTCGCGCCCTACGAGTTCGTGGAGATTCTGGTCAACGGCAACACCTATGGCGGCGGCGGCATCTTCGGGCTCTATGGCACCGTGGCCTCGGACAGCCTGTGGGCGCCCTACGTCTTCGTGCACGAGTTCGGCCACCACTTCGCTGGGTTGGCCGACGAGTACTACACCTCTGAATCCGTCTACGCGCCCGCCGCGGACCGCCTGGAGCCCTGGGAGAAGAACGTCACCGCGCTCCACTCCCCGGAAGACCTGAAGTGGAAGCACCTGGTGTCTCCAGGAACACCTCTGCCTACCCCCTGGAACAAGGCTGGGTACGAAAAGCATGCCACCGCCGTGCAGAAGCAGCGCGGCCAGATTCGGGCCCAGCGAAAGCCCGAGTCGGACATGGACAAGCTCTTCCTGGCCCAGCGGGACTGGGAGGAAAAGTTCCTTTCCTCACAGAAGTACTCAGGCCGGGTCGGGGCCTTCGAGGGCGCCATGTACGAGTCGAAGGGCTACTACCGGCCACAGGTGGACTGCGTGATGTTCACTCGGGATCGCGTCCCATTCTGCGCGGTGTGCCAGGGCGCCATCTCCGAAGTCATCGACCTGTATTCCGGGCCTGCGGCCACGTCGCCTCGGGCCAATCCCTGAACGCCTGAAAACCCGGATGTGGCTTGTGTGAAATGCCGATGTCACATGGACCGGACAATGGATTGCCCTCCGGTTCAGGTGTAAGGGGGACACAACCTGCTTCCCATGGAGGGGAACTCATGCAGAGACGATTTTGGCTCCCGGCGATTGTCACGGCCGTGATGGTCACGATGGGCACGGGATGTGGCGACGAGTGCGTTGACCAGTTTGACTGCCGCAGTGACAAGGGCCAGCCGGCCGAGGGCAAGCAGTGGACCTGCAACTCTGGAACGTGCGAGCAGCGCGACATCACCCAGGGTTCGGACGCGGGCACCGAGGAAGACGCGGGCACCGAGCCGGAGCCTGACGCTGGTGAGGGTGACGCGGGGACCGACCCGGACGCCGGCACGGAGGGCTGCACCAGCAACGCGACCTGCGCCCTGACCGAGACCTGCAACACCACGACGAGCGAGTGCGAGGACTCGGGCTTCGTCACGCCGGTGGCGACGACCAGCACGCAGATTCAGGCGGTCCGGGATGCGGCGGATGGCGCGCTCGACCCCGCGCTGCCCATCGAGGGTGCGTTCGTCACGTTCATCAAGCCCGCGGTGGCGGGCAGCAGCGAGCTCCCCGGCTTCTTCGTCCAGGCCGAGGCCCAGGGCCCCGCCCTGTTCGTGAGCGACGCGGCGGCGCTGGCCGCGGTCGCCGTGGGTGACCGGGTCAGCTTCTCCGTGTCGTCGAAGGCGACCACCGACGGGCTGCGCTCCGCGGTCACCGTCACCGGGACCACGGTCATCAGCCAGGGTCACCCGGTCCAGAGCCAGTCGACCGCCACCCCGGCCGGCCTCGCGGTCAACCGCTCCGCGGACACGTCGGCGACGCTGGTGGATGGCCTGGACTCCGTGGACTCCGAGCTCACCTACCTGACGGGCACGATTGCCACGGGCTCCAGCGGCATCGGCGCTGGCTACTCTGGCTTCCAGATCACCACCGAGGGTGTCACCGCTGGCGCCGCCAACTTCCGGCTCCGCGTGCCCGCGACGCTCGCCACCGAGCTCGACATCACCCAGGGCTGCACGTTCACGCTGAACGCGGGCCCCATCTGGCGCTTCGATGGCAACGCCCAGCCGTCCGCGTTCACGGCGTCCGACCTCACCCTGTCGAACTGCGCCGCGCCGACGTTCGGCTCGGCTTCGGCGACGTCGCTGACGGAGGTCGTTCTGAACTTCAGCCGCAACATCTCCGCGGCGAGCATCACCAACGCGCAGGAGCAGTTCACCCTCACCGAGGGTCTGACGGTCTCCGCGTTCCGCGTCGAGGGTAAGCAGGTCTTCCTGACCACGAGCGAGCAGACCCCGGGCACCAGCTACTCCGTCACCGTCGCGAACACCGTGACGGACCTGGCGGGCGGCTCCGTTGCTTCGGAGGCCAGCACGCAGACGTTCCGAGGCTACCGCGCGCCTGCGGTTCTCCGCCTCACGGAGATCCAGCCGAACGCCGGGTCGAACCAGGACCTGGTCGAGTTGCAGGTCATCACTGCGGGAACGACCAGCAACATCACCGTTGAGATGGATGTGACTGCTGCTCGGCTGCTGGCCACCCTTCCGGATGTGGAGGTCGCAGTGGGAGACTTCATCGTGGTGCACATCAATGCCCCCGCCACCGTGAGCGCGGAGACCACGTCCAAGGACCAGTTCCCCACGAGCGTCGCGTCCGGCAACTACGACACGGCTTGGGATTTCGTCGGCGAAAGCGGTGGCGCGAATTCCGCCATTGTCTACTCCAGCCGCGTCATCTTGGTGAAGGACGCCGCTGGCAACATCCAGGATGCGGTGCCCTTCCGGACGACGGGCACCCCGCCTGGTGCGTTCCCGGGCAACCTGCAGGCCATCCAGGCCGCTGGCCAGTGGCTCCCGGCCGATTGCGAAGGTGCACCCTGCACCAACACGTCCACGCCTTCGGCTGGTGACGTGTCCGCAGTCTGGGCGGGCATTCCGAACGGCGCGGACACCACGAGCAACAGCGTTCGCCGTATCAGCACGGACGACACCAACACCCTGGCGGACTGGGCGGTGGGTGCTCCGTCGTGGGGCATGCCCAACCAGTAGTCTGACGGTTTCAAGCTGAAGCCTCCGGGCCGCGGCTCCTCGTGAGCCGCGGCCCTTTTTTTTACCCTGGGTGTGGTGGAACCCTGTGCGCCGTTGTCACGGGTGCCTCTACAGTGCCGCTACTTCATCCGTGGGCCCGACTCTTTCGCGGGCCGGAGTCTTCATGCGCGTCCACCACGCCCTGCTTCCACTCCTCGCGCTGCTGCTGACCGCGTGTCCTGGCTCCACACCTCCCGGGACTGATGACACAGGCCCCGGACTGGCCATCACCACGGAGACGCTCCCCGCCGCATCCGTCGCGCAGCTCTATCGCGGCTCGGTCACCGCTTCGGGTGGCACACCTGCCTATTCCTGGCGCGTCGCGCAGGGCGCGCTGCCCACCGGACTCAGCCTCTCTACCCTGGGCGAAATCACCGGAACACCTCAAGCCGCTGGCACCTCGTCCTTCGACGCGGAGGTGCGTGACTCCCGCGGACGGACGGTTCGCGCCACGTTCGAACTCGAGGTGCGCGACGCCGGGCTCCACATCGCGTCGTCCTCGCTACTCGATGCATACGTCGGCGAGAACTACTCCGCTCAGCTCGACGCTTCGGGCGGCACGGCGCCGTACACCTGGACGCTCGCGGAGGGCACCCTCCCGTCGGGCGTGAACCTCGACTCACAGGGGCACCTCTCCGGCGTTCCCGCCAGCGCCGGCACCTTCTCCGTCACCGTCCACGTGCAGGACGCCACCGGACTTTCGGGCCAGCGCGCCCTCTCGCTCTCCACCTTCACTGCGCCCTATCTCGCGGGCGGCACGCTCCCCGCCGCCACGCTCGGAGCGACCTACTCCACGGAGCTTCACGCCGTCGGCGGGCGCACGCCACTCACGTTCCGCGTCACCTCGGGTGCCTTGCCCACGGGCCTCCAACTGGAAGCCGGCCTCGTGCGTGGAACGCCCACGGCGCCAGGGGACGCCTCCTTCACCGTCGAGGTCCAGGACGCCAACGGCCGCACGGCGTCCGACACGTTCCACCTCACCGTCCAGGGCGGCCTCACCATCACCCCCAGCACCCTGCCGGACGCCTATACCGACGCCGCGTATCGCCAGGCCCTCCAGGTGATGGATGGACGCGCGCCTTATGCCTGGGCGCTCACCGCGGGTTCGCTGCCCGCCGGTCTCCGGCTCACCAGCACGGGCCTGCTCGAAGGCACCGCGTCCACGACAGGCACCTTCTCCTTCTCCATCCAAGTCACCGACGCCGACGCGCGCGTGACCACCCGGAACCTCAGCCTGGCCGTGTACCGGCCTCCGTCGGTGACGGGCCCGGCGCTCCAACTCGACGGGCATGTCTCGCAGTCCTTCAGCGCCACGTACTCCGTCACCAACGGGAAGGCGCCGTACACGTTCGCGCCAGCAAGCGCCCTCCCCTCCTGGCTGCGGCTCTCCTCCTCCGGCCAGCTTTCGGGCATCCCGCCCGCGCTGGGGACCACCAGCGGACAGGCCGTCGTCACCGACGCGAATGGACGGACGGGCACACGCGACTTCACCCTCACCGTCCACGAACGCCCCACCGTCGAGACCACCGCGCTGCCCGATGCCCGCAAGGACGTGCCCTACTCCACCCAGTTGCAGGCCTCCGGAGGCAAGGCGCCGCTCTCCTGGCATATCGACTCGGGGGCGCTTCCCTCGGGGCTCACGCTCTCAACGTCAGGGACCCTCAGCGGCACTCCCACGCAGACAGGGGACTCCACGTTCATTGTCTCCGTGACGGACGCCGCGGGTCAGCCGGCGTGGCGCGGGCTGACCCTCACCGTGCGCACCGCGGGCACGTCCCTCACGGTGGGCCATTGGAACCTCGAGTGGTTCGGAGCCCCCAACCAGGGCCCGCCGGACTCCACTTCGGAGGGCGGAGCGACGGACGACCTTCAGATTGCCCATGCGCGCGACATCCTTCGCGACTCGGGCGCCAACGTGTGGGGCCTGGTGGAGATGGTGGACGCCGAGGACTTCGCCACGCTCAAGGCACAGCTCCCCGGCTTCAATGGCTTCCTCGCCAATGACGCGTCCTTCGTCCCCAACGGCACGTCCTACTACAGCAACGGCGAGCAGAAGCCCGGCATCCTCTACGACAGCAGCCTCACGCTCCAAAGCGCGCAGCTCATCCTCACCGCGAACGACGCGGACTTCGGTGGCCGTCCGCCCCTGCGCGTGGACTTCACCACGACCGTCCAAGGCGAGAGCACGCCACTGGTCGTCATCGTCCTTCACATGAAGGCGTTCGACAACGAGACCGCCTACGGACAGCGGCAACGCTCCAGCGCGGCGCTCAAGGCGTACCTGGACACCTCCCTGCCCACCGAACGCGTGCTCGTCATTGGCGACTGGAACGACGACATCGACGAGTCCATCACCCGGGACAGCACCGGCGACTCTCTCCCCAGCCCCTTCGCGCCGTTCGTGGCCGACACCCAGCGCTACACCTTCATCACCGAGCCCCTGTCCCGGCTCGGCTTGCGGACCACCGTCGGCTATCCCGACGTCATCGACCACACGCTCGCCTCCAACGAGCTGGCGGATGACTACCTGTCAGGCTCCGTCGAAGTCCTGCGCCCGGACGCGTGGATTCCCAACTACGGCAACATCGTCAGCGACCACTATCCCGTCATCAGCCGCTACGACCTGGGAGGCTCCGGCGGCGGCACGGACCCCGACCTCCCGCCGAACCTCATCATCAACGAAGTCCTGCCCAACGAGCCCATCCCGCCCGGGCAGACGGTGTCTGACACCCACTACGAGTTCATCGAGGTGTACAACGCGGGGACCTCCTCCGCGGACCTGTCCGGCTGGAGCCTGTCAGACTCCGCAGCCGTGCGGCATGTCTTCGCCTCCGGCACCACGCTTTCTCCCGGCCGGGTCTTCGTCGTCTTTGGTGGCGTTCGAGGCTTCCCCGCCGGTGCGCCCGATACCGTGGCCGCATCCTCGGGCGGCCTGGGCCTCAACAACGATGGCGACGTCGTCAGGCTCCTCGCGCCCGATGGGAGCAACGTCGATGAGATGTCCTACGGAGGCACCTTCGACAACATCTCCTTCAACCGGTCGCCCGACGCCACGCCCGACGCGCCGTTCGACTACCACGACCTGATACCCCCGAATCTCACCTCCTCCCCGGGCCTCCGCGTGAACGGACAAGCGTTCTGACCCGCTCCCAAGAAGGGCGCCTCCAACCGCGGGTTCAGCGCAGTGAATCGAGCGGCGAGCCGGGGTCCGCGGGGTCCTCGCGGGGGGCTGACTCTTGCTGACGAGGTGGCTCGGCACCGGGCCCCGGCATCCCGTCCACGAGGTGCGCCACCAGACCTCCGGGACCCTCGCCGTAGGTGACGCGAACCTCGTCTCCCTCGCGATACTCCCGCAGGCCCGTGATGGGCTCGCCCTTCATGTAGAGCCCGGTCTGCTCATCCACTCCGACGTCGTACTCCACGCCGTCGTTGCCGCGGATGAGCAGCTCGTTGTCGCCCACCCACTCCACGCGGCCATGGAGCCGGTCCGTGGGCTCGGGCCGCCCCGAGCCGCCCTGCCCTGTCCCCAGCGTCCCCACCGGAAGCGCGCCGGAGCCGGGCGCCCCGGACGCTGGGGGCCGCTCGCGTGAGGCCATGAGACCTCGAAGGACCTCGGAGCGGCCTTCTCGCTCGCTCGCGGACGGAGGCCCCCGGTCCTCGCTCCGCTGGCCGCAACCGAGCCACACGGCGAACAGCCCGAATGCCACCCGCCTCCAGCCACGCGTTGCCCTCATGCGCTCGTGCCCCCCGCGTGTGGAAGTTCACCGCGACGGCCGGCGGCCCACACCGGACGCCTTGTCTCTTCCTCAACATGCGGATGGCCCTGGCGGCCGAGAACCCAGCGCGCCCCAAGGTGCGCCTTGGTGGCGACCCGGAAAGCGGTAGAACGCTCCGCCGCACGGCCCCTCTCCCTGCGTGGATGCACTGACCGTGCACGCCTCCGACGGCGGTCCCGAACCGGAGCCCTGGGCCCACCATGAGCGCCATCCGTTGTCTATCTTGCGCCCCCGGGGCGAGCGGGGTGGTGGGCAGCCGCCCCTGGCTTGCAAATTCGACGCACCTGCCGGGCCCTGACTATTTTCCCTTCTGGTAGCGCTCCCCTGAGCACCACGGTCCCCGTACTCGTGAGCAAGACAGCAGCCCACTTCCAGGACCTGCAGCCCGACCCTGCGCATGCCGCGCCGTCAGCGTGCGTGTGGCTGGTCGACGACAGCCCCACGCAACGGGCGCAAGCCCGCGAACTGCTGTCGAAGCAGTACACGACGGAGACCTTCAGCAACGCCGAGCAGATGCTGGAGCGGCTGTCCCTGGGGCAGCCTCCCGAGGTGCTCCTGCTGGACTGGCAGTTGCCGGGCATCTCGGGCCTGGACGCGTGCCGCTACGTCCGCGAGCACTACGATGACGTCACCCTCCCCATCCTGATGCTCTCCACCTGGGGGACCCACGATGACTTCACGGAGGGGCTACAGGCAGGCGCCAACGACTACATCGCCAAGCCCTTGCACGGCGCGGAGCTGCTCGCCCGAGTCGCCAGCCTCATGCGCATCCATGCGCAGGGTGAGCGGCTGAGGGAACGCGAAGCGTACCTGTCCACGACGCTCTCCAGCATCGGGGATGCTGTCATCACCACGGACCGCGCCGGCCGTGTCGTCCTCCTCAATCCCGCGGCAGAGCGCATCACCGGCTGGCGCACCACGGACGCCCGGCAGCGGTCCGTGGACGTCGTCTTTCGCATCATCGACGCCGCCAGCCGGCAACCCATCGAGCTGGCGCCCGCGCTGGCCACGGAGAAGGAGCTCGCGGGGCCGACGCTGCTCGTCCGTCAGGACGGGACAGAGGTCCCCATTGAGGGCAGCGCCGCACCGATTCTCACGGGGCCAAATGACCTCGCTGGCGCCGTGCTCATCTTCCGCGATGTCACCGAACAGACCGAGGTGCGTCAGCGCAACGAAGCCCTCACGGAGCGGCTGCGCGCCAGTGAGGCGGAGCAGGCCATGCTGCTCGACGCAATCCCCGTTCTGGTGTCGTTCGTCAGCGCGGACGAGCGTCACGGCCGCGTCAACAAAGCGTATGAGGACTGGTTCGGGCTGTCGCAGGAACAACTCCGGAACCAGAAGATTCGAGACATCATCGGAGAGGCGGCCTACGCCGTGCTGAGCCCCTTCGTGAGGCGGGGGTTGGCGGGAGAGAGCTTCTCCTTCGAGCAGCATGACGTGCCCCATCGCTTCGGGGGCACACGGGACGTGAAGATGTCCTTCATCGCGCACCGTGAGCCGGGACAACCCGGGGCTGGCTACGTCGCGCTCCTGCAGGACATCACGGTGCAACGGAGAATGGAGCAGGAGCGGGAGCTGCACGCGCGAAGGCTCCAGGAGCAGGCGGAGTTCGAACAGCAGCTCATTGGCATCGTGAGCCACGACCTGCGCAACCCCCTGGGTGCCATCCTCCTGGGGACGGAACGGCTGAGGCGCTCAGAGGAACTGGACCCGAACGCCCTCAAGAGCGTGGAGCGCATCCACGCGTCGGCCTCCCGTGCCGTGCGGATGGTGAAGGAGCTCCTCGACTTCACCCAGGCCCGGCTGGGCGGCGGCATCCGGCTCGAGCGTGCCCCCATCGACATCCATGCGCTCGTCCGGACCGCCGTGCAGGAGGTCGAAGAGGCCCACCCCTCCGCCCACGTGAGTGTGGTGACGAGCGGTGATGGGCAGGGCGCGTGGGACGCGGACCGGCTCTCCCAGGTGATTCAGAACCTGGTGACGAACGCCGTGAAGTACGGCCAGCCCGAGGCTCCCATCGAGGTGACGCTCGAGGGAGCCGGCGACCAGGTGACGCTGAGCGTCCACAACGAAGGCCCCCCCATTGCACCCGAGCGCCTCCCGAACCTCTTCCAGCCGCTCCAGCGGGGCACCGACGAGGTGGATGTCGCGAGCCGCAGCGTGGGCCTGGGCCTCTTCATCGTGAAGGCGGTCGTCGACGCGCACCAGGGGCACATCGACGTGAGCTCCGCGCCAGGAGAGGGGACCACCTTCACGGTGACGCTGCCACGGCGGGCGGCGGCGCGCCCGGAGCCGGAACAACAGCCGGAGTCCACGCATTGAGCGGGGCGCATCGGGGGCACAGGCCAGCCCCCGACGACGTTCGGACTATTCGATGACGAAGACGAGCGTCACCTTCGCCTGCACCGTCTGCTCCTCGGGCTGGATGGGCGTGGACATCGCGCGGGCATCCGCCGCCTCGGCCATCGCGAAGCGCGCCGGGTAGAGCTGCGGCGGCTCCGTCACCGTGCTCGCGTCGAGCACCGCGCCCAGCTTCACGCTCAGCGACGCGGCCAACACCTCCGCCGACTTGCGCGCCCGCGCCACCGCCTGCCGCAGGGCCTCGCCCTGCACCGCGTCCTGGCGGCTCAGCCCGAAGCGCACCGAGTCCACCCGGTTCGCGCCCGCCGCCAGGGCCCGGTCCAGCAGGTTCCCCACCCGCGACAGGTCCTTCACGTGGACGCTCACCAGGTTGCTCACCCGGTAGCCCTTCAGCTTCGGCTCCGTCTGGTTCGGGAGCGGCGGCGCGTACTCCGGGTACACCGAGTAGTTGCGCGTCTGGATGTCCCGCCGCGCGATGCCCGCGGACGTCAGCGCCGCAATCACCTTCTCCATCCGCTTCGCGTTCTGCTCGCCCGCCGCCTTCGCGTTCGCCGCCAGCGTCTCCACCGCCACGTCGATGAAGGCCTCGTCGGGCTGCGCCTTCACCTCACCGGTGCCTTCCACGCGAATCGTCCGCACGCCCGCGGGGACCTGCGCACGCGGCGCGGAGATGGGTTGCGGCTGCGCGAAGGCCGACAGGCCCGTGAGCAACATCGCGGTCAGCAACAGGGGTCGAACAGGTCGAGCGAACATGAGGCCTCCTCAGGAATGGGCCGCCGCGGGTCGTACTGCAACGTCCTGCCCCCTTGGAACGGCCATCACCGGGTGACATTCACTTTCCTCGGGCCCGCGCCCGGAGCGCTCCTTCCCCCTCTGGGAGGAAGGAGCGCCGGACCCGCCGGAATCGTGTCCCGGCGGAAAGTCACGGACTGGCGGCTTCGGCGCCGGTCATCTCACGCACCACCTGACGGGGGCCCCGGCTCGCGACCGAGCGCACCTTCGTGGTGGCCTTGCGCCGCGCGGCCCTCAGCGCATCCCGGCCCATGTCCATCACCGCGGACACCGCGCCCGCGACCAGGTTGGCGGGCGGCGTATCGGGGGCCATCGGGTGCGGCCGCGTGGGCGCCGCCTTCCGCGACATCTCCAGCACGTCACCCATCGTCCGAAGCTCCTGCGGACGGAAGACCTTCTTCAGCGCCGGGAAGAGCTCGTTCTCCTCCTGCAGGA
This sequence comes from Myxococcus sp. AM009, assembly GCF_013372605.1. Lineage (NCBI taxonomy): Bacteria > Pseudomonadati > Myxococcota > Myxococcia > Myxococcales > Myxococcaceae > Myxococcus > Myxococcus sp. AM009. Next base: position 5,648 of record NZ_JABXEP010000140.1, on the reverse strand, counting down.
CGTGCGCGCGCACGTTCTCCATCAGCACCTGCACCTTCGCGTCGAAGCGCTCCGCTTCCGGAGACATGCTGTCCAGCTCCGCCAGCAGCCACTTCACCACGTGGTGCTCCTCCAACGAGCGCAGCACGTTCGGCCCCAACCCCTCCGAGCGCGAACGAACCGCGGGGTAGAGCACCTGCTCCTCGATGGCGGCGTGCACGGACAGCTCGGTGACCAGCTGGTCCACCAGCCGACGCTTCAACTTGTGGGCGTTGGGGCCCGCCTTCTCGAACTTCCGGAACAGCTGCTCCACCGTCTTGTGGTCCGCCTTCAGCAACGCGATGGCATCCATGGACGCACCTCCCTGAGAGTTCGTTGGCCGCTGGCCTCCTGGCGCAGTGCGGCATGTCCTGCATGGTGGGGATGACGCCGCTGGGATGCGCGAGCGGCGCACGGACGGCCTGACCGCACGGCCGCTCAACGAGCAACCCGCCGCGCCGCTGGGGATGTGACGGGCGCCGAGACTCCCGGGCAATCACCCGGGGGCGTTTCGCGGGCCAATGTCCGTGCCACCGTACCCTGGGGAATGGGGTGCGCCGCTGGTGAGACTGGGGAAGGGAGAGCACCGTGATGAATGACATCCTGCGCGTCCGGGTCGCTCGCGTGACTCGCGAGGCCGAGGACATCCTGTCGTACGAGCTGGCCGCGACGGAGGGAGGCACCCTGCCCGCCTTCGAGGCCGGCGCCCACCTGGAGGTCCGCGTCCCAGGTCCGGGAGACTTCCTGCGCGCGTACTCCCTCTGCAACGACCCGGAGGAGACCCACCGCTACGTCATCGCCGTGGCCCGCGACGCCAAGGGACGCGGGGGCTCGAACGCCATGCATGAGCGGGTGCACGAGGGGGACGTGCTGGAGGTGAAGGCGCCTCGCAACCACTTCCCCCTTCTGTTCGCGCGCAGCTACGTGCTGGTGGCGGGAGGCATTGGAATCACCCCCATGCTGTCCATGGCGCGCGTGCTCCAGCGCACCGGCGCGGACTTCACGCTGCACTACTGCGCGCGCGCGCCCGGCCGCGCCGCCTTCCACGAACTGCTCTCCCAGGCGCCCTTCGCCGAACACGTGCGCTTCAGCTTCGACGGAGGAGACCCGGCCCGGGGCCTGGACGTGAAGGGACTGCTGGCCACGCGACTGCCGGGGGCACGGCTGTACTGCTGCGGTCCCACGGGGCTGATGAACGCCGTGCGCGACGCGGCCACCCTGCACCGCTGGCCGTGGGAGAAGGTGCACTTCGAATCCTTCACCGCCGAGGGCAACCGCGCCGCCACGGGCCGGGAGGAGCAGGGCTTCGAGGTGACCCTCCGCAGCACGGGCCAGGTGCTGCAGGTGCCCGCCGGGCAGTCGGTGCTCAACGTGCTGCGCCGCAATGGGGTGCGCATCCCCAGTGACTGCGAGGCCGGGACGTGCGGCACCTGCGTCACGCGGGTCTGCGATGGCCAGCCCGACCACCGCGACACCTTCTTCCAGGCGGAGCCCGCGGGTGACCAGCGCATGCTCGTCTGCGTGTCACGCGCCCGCTCCAAGCGGCTGGTGCTGGACCTCTGACACGGCCGGGCCGGGAGCTATGCCGCCCGGCCCGACGCCTCCCGACGAGCACGCGCCACTTCGGACCGGACCAACTGCCGCAGGGCCTCCGGGTCGAAGGGCTTCTCCACGCGCGGGTTGCCCACGCGCTCCAGGAACGTCCGCGCGGTGGCCGTGAAGGCGCCGCCGGTGATGAACACGATGCGCTCCGCCGCGCGCGCGTCCACCTGCGCGAGCGCGTCGTACAGGTCCATCCCGGTCATCTCCGGCATCATCAAATCGCAGAGCACCACGTCGTAGCGGGCCTCTGGCCCGGTCAGCAGCTCCAGGGCGCGCCGCGCGCTCACCAGCACCTCCACGTCGTTCTCTCGCGACAGGGTGCGGCGGATGGCGCCGCTCACCAGGGCGTCGTCGTCCACCACCAGCACGCGGCCCCGCGTCGCCGCCTCGGCAGGTGCTGGAGTCGGAGCGGCCTGGGGCACCGGAGCGTCAGCGGTCCCCAGCCCTCCCGGGTCCGAGCCCCCGGTGCCCACGTCCAATGACAGAGACCTGCCGGATGTGACACTGGCGTCCCGTGAAGCCATCCGCCCTCCGTTCTCCTGGCTTGCCGCCAGTGCGTCGGAATCCGTTGCCCGGCCGTCCGCGGACACGCCGGGCGTCGCTGCGAGGTGTCCCGGAGTCGCAGGCACCGCGGCCCCCGCCTCGCCTCGCTCCGACGGCGCGGGAGGCGCCACCTCGGCGCCGTCCCCCTGGGCCCGCTGCGCCTCCGCCGCGGCCCGCAGCGTCACGCGGAACACCGAGCCCCGTCCGGCCTCGCTGTCCACGGCGATGGTGCCGCCCATGGCCGTCAGGTAGGCGTGACACAGCGACAGCCCCAGCCCCGTGCCCACGCCCACCGGCTTCGTCGTGTAGAAGGGGTCGAAGATGCGGGCGAGCAGCTCCGGCGAAATCCCGCTGCCCGTGTCGCGCACCTCCGCCACCACCCGCCCATCCGGGCCCCTGCGCGTGATGAGCCGCACCTCGTTCGACTCCGCCTGTCCCTCCGGCAGCGCCTGCGCCGCGTTGATGAGCAGGTTGAGGAACACCTGCGCCAGGCGCGCCTCGTTGCCCTCCACGCGCGGCACGTCACCGTAGTCACGCACCAGCTTCGCGCGCGGGCGCAGCTCGCCCATGGCAATCTTCACCGCCGAGTCGAGCACCGCGTGCAGCTCCACCGGCCCCTGCTTCTCGTCATCCGGCCGGGAGAACATCTTCAAGTCCTGGACGATGCGCCGCACGCGGTCCGCGCCCAGCAGCGCCTCACGCAGCGCCTGATTCACGTCCGTCAACCGGGCGCCCACGTCGCGCGTCCCGTCCAGCTCCCGCGCGAGCGCGTCCGCCTCCTCGCTGGCGTGCTCCAGGTTCGACACGATGTACGCCAGCGGGTTGTTGATTTCGTGCCCCACGCCCGCCGCGAGCTGCCCCACCGCCGCCAGCCGCCCCGCCTGCACGAGCTGCGCCTGCGCCTGCCGGAGCGTGCGCATGTTCGCCTCCAGCTCCGCGTTGGCCCGCGCCAGCGCCTGCGTGCGGTCCTTCACGCGCTCCGCCAGCCACCGCTCGCGGTCCTTCAACTGCCCCACGCGCAGCAGGTACACGCTGACGCCCAGCATCCCCACGCCCAGCACGCACAGCAGCCAGAAGCCCGTGCGCTGCCACAGCTTCGGCTCCAGCACGACGTCCAGGGACACCGGCTCGGTCCACCCGCCGTCCCGGCCCTTCGCCTGGACCTCGAAGCGGTAGCTGCCCGGCCGCAGGCCGTTGTACAGCGCCCGCCGCGCCTCCGCGTGCACCCACGTGTCGTCGTGCCCCGTCAGCCGGTAGCGGAAGGGCAGCCGCGCCGCGTCCACCGGCGTGAAGGCCGTGAAGCGAATCTCCAGCCGCGCGGCCCCGGGCTCCAGCTCCACCGGCCCCTCCACCGGCACCGGCGTGCCCTGGACGCGCACCTCTTCAATCCGCACCTCGGGCGGCTGCCGGCTCGCGCGCACCCGCACCGGGTCCACCACGATGGCGCCGCGCAGGTTGGTGAACCACAGCCGCCCGTCCTGCCCCCGCCACGCCGACGGCTGCGTGTTGCCGTTGCACTCCGCGCTGCGCATGCCGTCACGCGTGTCGAAGTCCAGCGTCGTCAGGCGCGGGCGCACGCCGTCCGCCACGTCCTCCAGGTCGCGCCGGGACACGCGGGACACGCCCTTGTTGCTGCTCATCCACAGCGAGCCATCCCCGTCCGGCACCAGGCTGAACACCGCGTCGTCGTACAGGCCCTGCGCGACGGTGAAGCGCGCCCAGGTGTCCTCGCGCCACCGGCCCAGCCCCGTCTCCGTGCCCACCCACACCGTGCCGTCCGGGTCCGCGTGCAGCGCCAGCACCAGGTCCCCAGGCAACCCGTCCTGCTGCGTGAAGCGCTGGAAGCCCTTCTGCTCGCCGTCCCAGCGCGCCAGCCCCGTGTCCGAGCCGAACCACACCCGGCCGCGCGTGTCCTCCACCATGACGATGATGGGGTTGGTGAAGCCCTGCTTCGGGCCGTACACCGTCACGCCGCCGCCATGCAGCCGCGCCAGCCCCGTCTGCGTGCCCAGCCACGTGTCACCCCGCGAGTCGACCAGGATGGCCGTCACCACGTCGTGCGGCAGCCCCTGCGCGCGCGACACCCGCGTGAAGCGCTGGCCGTCATACCGGTAGGCGCCGGAGAGCGTCCCCACCCACAGCGTCCCGTCGGGTGCCTCGTGCAGCGCGGGGATGACGCTCTCCGGCAGGCCCTGCTCGGCGCCCACGTGGTGGAACGCGCGGTCCTCGTACCGGAACAGGCCGCTGGTGGTCCCCAGCCACAGCGTGCCGCGGCGGTCCTCCAGCACGGCGCTGACCGTCTCGTCGGCCAGGCCCTCCGGGATGCCATACGTGGCGAAGGGGCCGTCACGCAGGCGCATCAGGCCCGAATAGGTGCCCACCCAGAGGTGGCCATCCCGGTCCTCCAGCAGCGACAGCACCGCGGACTCCGCCATCCACTGCATGCCGGGCACCGGCTCGCTGAAGCCCTTCGCGTTGTGCCGCGTCAGGCCGCCGCGGTGCGTGCCCACCCAGAGGTTGCCGTCACCGTCGGCGTACAGCGCGTTGACGGACAGGGACGGCAGGCCTTCGTCAGTCGTGAAGCGCCAGGCCACCACGCCATTCCACGAATAGAGGCCCGCCTTCGTCCCCAGCCAGAGCACGCCCGTCGCGTCGCGGCGCAGCGCCATCACGTAGGGGCGGGGCTGGGGCCCAGGGAAGGGGAACGGCGCCGGCTCCACGCGCCCGTCCACCCAGCGGGCCAGCCCCTCGGGCGTGCCCACCCAGAGCGACGTGCCCTCCCCGGGCGTCAGCGCCGTGATGTGGGAGGCGGGCAGGCCATCCGCCACCGTGTACTGGCGCGCCACGCCCGGGCCCAGCGGCACCTGCCAGAGGCCCGTCGTCGTCCCCACCCAGAGCACGCCATCCGCCGCCACCAGCGTCTCCACCCGCGCGGAATCCAGCGGCGCGGCGGCACCCATGGCGCGCTCGAAGCGTCCCTTGCGGTACGCCACCAGCCCCTGGCCCGTGCCCATCCACAGCGTGCCCGACGCATCCTCCGCGAGCGCCTTGATGGTGTGGTTGCGCAGCTCCGGCGCGTTGCGCTTGTCGAACACGGTGAAGCGCGCGCCGTCGAAGCGGGCCAGCCCCTCCCACGTCCCCAGCCAGAGGTAGCCGTCGCGCGTCTGCACCATGGACAGCAGGCTGTTCTGCGGCAGCCCGTCATCGCTGCGCCACACGTCCTGGCTGTACTGCGAGACACGACGCTGCGGATCCAGGGCCATGCCCGGCGGTGCCAGGACGAGCCCCACGAAGAAGAACCACCCGATGAACCCCCGCTCAAGAGCGCGGGCTCGCTGCCCCGGAGTGCGCATGCCGCCCGCAGTGTCCGGCAGAAACGGCCCAGAGGCCACACGCCCCCGCATTCACCGGGGGTGGAACGTTCAGTGAACAGTCTTGGCGACAGCGGCGGGGGACCGGCCTCCTCCCCCTGTACAGCCCCACCG
>NZ_JABXEP010000013.1:0-81108 GCF_013372605.1 Myxococcus sp. AM009 | reverse complement strand
GCCCAGGCCCCGCCCCCTCCCCCGAGGCACCGGGGGCCGAGCCCCAGGCCCGCGCCGTGTCCATCATCGTGGGCGGCGACGTGACCCTGGGCCACAACTACCAGACACACCACGACGCGGAGACCGCCAAGGGCCGCCCCCAGGACGCCCTGCTGGCCTACGGGTTCCAGGAGGTGAAGCCCCTGACGGACGCCGCCGACCTGTTCGTCGTCAACCTGGAGTGCCCCTTCACCGAGCGCGGCGAGAAGCTGCCGAAGAACTTCAACTTCCGCGCGAAGCCGGAGCTGGTGGGCATCCTCACCGCCGGCGGCGTGGACGTGGTGAGCCTGGCCAACAACCACCTGATGGACTACGGCGCCCAGGGCCTGCTCGACACGCTGGACACCCTGGACGCGGCGCACATCCCCTACTTCGGCGCGGGCCGGAACCTGGCGGAGGCCCGGCGCCCCGCAATCGTCACCGTGGGCGGCCAGCGGGTGGCGCTGCTGGGCTACTTCTTCCTGGGCACGCGCAACATCGAACCGCCTGGAGTCCTTGCGACGGAGACGACCCCTGGGGTCGCCGGCCACTTCTCCGACGAGGCCGTCATGACGCGGATGCTCCGCGAGGACATCGCCGCGGCCCGGGCCCAGGCGGACCTGGTCCTGCCCTACTTCCACTGGGGGCGCGAAGGCACCTACACCCCGGAGCCCTACCAGGTCCGGCTGGCCCACGCCGCCATCGACGCGGGCGCCGCGGGGGTGCTGGGCGCCCACCCCCACGTCCTTCAAGCCATGGAGCTGTACCAGGGCAGACCGGTCGTCTACTCACTGGGGAACTTCGTCTTCGGGGGGAACTGGAACCCTCGCGACAAGCGCGGCGCCCTGTGGAAGGGCCACTTCGGGCCCGACGGCGGCTACCTGTCCAGCGAGATTCTGCCCTTGAGGACCGACCGCTTCCCGGAGCTGCCCTTCCAGCCGGTGCCCGTCACGGGCGAGGCGGCGGAGGCGGTGCTGCGGCTCCTGGCGGAGTCTTCAGAAGGCGTGGAGCGGATGCTGCCCGAGCTGGAGCCGTGGGCCCGTCCGCCTCCCTCCCCCGAACTCCGAGGGAGGGAGTCGCCAACGCACTAGACCTTGTTGTTGGACTGGCCCTTCTTGGCGCGGCTGCGGCGGCGCTTCAGCTGGGCCTTCCGGCCCTTGGCACGGTTGGCGACCTTCTTCTTGGAACGATTTCCCTTCTGGGCGGGCATGTGGAAGGACTCCGTGTAGGTGATGTGAAACCGACCGCTGAGCGCGGTGAGGGCGGCCCTTTTTTCATGCTCCCGCCCAAGCGTCCAAGGAATTTCTTGACTCCGCCCGCCCTTGCCAGAGGCCGTGCAAAGGGGCAATACCCCCCGGAACGACGATGATTGACAAACTCGAAGACGTCGAGCGCCGGTTCGAACGACTGACGGCCGACCTGTCGAACCCCGACGTACTCGCCGACTCGGCGAGGCTCCAGAAGGTGTCCAAGGAGCGCGCGGGCCTGGAGAAGCTGGTCGAGGCCTTCCGGGCCTACCGCAAGGTGCTCGCCGACCTCAGCGAAGTCGAAGCCTGGCTCGGCAGCAGCGACGCCGACGAGAAGGCCTTTGCCCGCGAGTCCCTGCCCGGCCTGAAGGAGCAGCGCGACGAGATGGAGGCCAGCCTCAAGATCCTCCTCCTGCCCAAGGACCCGAATGACGAGAAGAACGTCATCCTGGAGATCCGCGCGGGCGCGGGCGGTGACGAGGCCGCGCTCTTCGCCGAGGAGGTCATGCAGATGTACCTCCGCTACGCGGAACGCCGGGGCTGGAAGGCGGACATCCTGGACATGAGCCCGGGTAACGCGGGCGGCGTGAAGGACGCCACGGTGACGCTGTCCGGCGACGCCGTCTTCAGCAACATGAAGTACGAGTCCGGCGTACACCGCGTGCAGCGGGTGCCGGCCACGGAGACGCAGGGCCGCATCCACACGTCCACGATTACGGTGTCGGTGATGCCGGAGGCGGAGGACGTGGACGTGCAGGTGAACCCGGCGGACATCGAGATGCAGGTGATGCGCTCCACGGGCTCGGGCGGCCAGAGCGTCAACACCACGGACTCCGCGGTGCGCCTCATCCACCACCCGACGGGCATCGTGGTGAAGTGCCAGCAGGAGAAGAGCCAGCTGAAGAACCGCACCATGGCCATGCGCATGCTGCGGGCGAAGCTCTACGAAATCGAGCAGGAGCGCATCCGCAACGAGCGAGACTCCGCGCGCCGCGCCCAGGTGGGCACCGGTGACCGCAGCGAGAAGATTCGCACCTACAACTTCCCGCAGGACCGGCTGACGGACCACCGCATTGGCCTCACCGTGCACAACCTGCCGGGAGTCATGGCCGGCAACGTGGACGACGTCGTCACCGCCTGCCGGACCTACTACCAGGCCGAAGCGCTCAAGGCGCAGACGGCCGGCGGCCCGAAGCCCTCCGCATGAGCAGCGACCCCTGGACCATCCGCAAGGTCCTCACCTGGACGACGCAGCACTTCGAGAAGCGACAGGTGGATGCCCCGCGGCTCACCGCGGAGATCCTCCTGTCGTACGTGCTCAAGCTCAGCCGCGTCCGACTGTACGTGGACCTGGACCGCCCGCTCTCCAAGGAGGAGCTGGGCGCCTACCGTGCCCTCATTGAACGGCGCATGGCGGGCGAGCCCACGCAGTACCTGACGGGGGTGCGCGAGTTCTACAACCGCCCCTTCAAGGTGGACGCCCGGGTGCTGATTCCGCGCCCGGAGACGGAGCTGCTGGTGGAGGCGGCGCTGCGCATGCTCCCCAAGGACGCGCCCGGCCGCGCGCTGGACGTGTGCACCGGCTCTGGCTGCATCGCCATCAGCCTGGCGGCCGAGCGGCCCCTGGCCACCGTCATCGCCACTGACTTGTCGCCGGACGCCTGCGCGCTGGCGCGGGAGAACGCCCAGGCGCTGGGCGTGGCGGACCGGGTGACGGTGCTGCAGGGGGACCTGTTCGCCCCGGTGCCCGCGGGCGAGCGCTTCCAGGTGGTGGTCTCCAACCCGCCGTACATCGCCTCCGAGGAGATTGCCGGCCTGTCCGCCGAGGTGCGGCGCGAGCCGAAGCTGGCGCTGGACGGCGGGCCGGACGGACTGGTGGCGGTGCGCCGGGTGGTGACGGGCGCGCGCCAGTGGTTGGAGCCTGGCGGCCTCCTTGCAATGGAGATTGGTGAGGACCAGGGCCCCGCCGTCCTGGAGCTCCTGCGCGCCGCGGGTTACGCGGACGCGCGGGTGGAGAAGGACCTGGAGCGGCGGGAACGGATGGCTTTTGGGACACAGCCCGTGGCCAACGAGCCACAGGGCTGAAGACGCAGGGAACCATGGACAAGATCGTCATCAAGGGCGGCCAGGCGCTGCACGGCGAAGTGCAGGCCTCGGGCGCGAAGAACGCGGCGCTGCCCATCCTCGCCTCGGCGCTGCTGGCCGACGGCACCTCCACCTACCGCAACGTGCCGGACCTGGCGGACGTCGCCACCATGCTCAAGGTGCTGCGCACCATGGGCTGCGACGCGGAGCGCAGCACCGAGACGTCGGACGTCTGCCGGGTGGGCGTCAACGGCCACATCACCCCGGAGGCACCCTACGAGCTGGTGAAGACGATGCGCGCCAGCGTGCTGGTGCTGGGGCCGCTCGTCGCCCGCTTCGGCCGGGCGCGGGTGTCCATGCCGGGCGGCTGCGCCATTGGCGCGCGGCCCATCGACCAGCACCTCAAGGGGCTCAAGGCCCTGGGCGCGGACATCCACCTCACGGAAGGCTACGTGGAGGCCACGGCGAAGCAGCTCAAGGGCGGCACCGTCAACTTCGACGTCATCACCGTCACCGGTACGGAGAACGTGATGATGGCGGCGGTGCTGGCCAAGGGCCGCACCGTCATGGAGAACTGCGCCCGCGAGCCCGAGGTCGAGGAGCTGGCCAAGGTGCTCAACAAGATGGGGGCGCGCATCGAGGGCGCGGGCACGTCCATCATCACCATTCAAGGCGTGGACGGGCTGAAGCCGGTGGAGCACGCCATCCTCCCCGACCGCATCGAGGCCGGCACCCTGCTGGTGGCGGCGGCCATCTCCGGCGGCGACGTGCTGGTGAAGCACGTGGTGTCCGAGCACATGGACGCCATGGTGGAGAAGCTGCGCGAGGCCGGATGCACCCTCACCGCCGAGGGCGGCGGCCTGCGCTGCAAGGCGCCCCAGCGGCTGAACGCGGTGGACATCACCACCACGGAGCACCCGGGGTTCCCCACCGACATGCAGGCCCAGCTGATGGCCCTCATGTCCGTCAGTCAGGGGACGTCCGTCATCAACGAAAACATCTTTGAGAACCGCTTCATGCACGTGCCGGAGCTGCACCGGCTGGGCGCGGACATCACCATCCAGGGGCACACAGCGGTGGTGAAGGGTGTGAAGGGCTTGAGCGGCGCGCCCGTCATGGCAACGGACCTGAGGGCGAGTGCGTCACTCATCCTGGCGGGCCTGCGGGCGGAGGGTCGCACCGACGTCAGCCGCGTCTACCACCTGGACCGGGGCTACGAGCGCCTGGAGCGCAAGCTGAGCGGCCTGGGTGCGGACATCCGCCGCGAGAAGGCATAGGGCCGAGGGGCTCGGGGGGCGACGGGACGGCGCGTTGCCAACAGACTGCGCAAGGCGGGTTGCATCCAAAATTTCGCGCGACCTATCATTCTCCAATCGACTGGGGAGAACACCACTCCCCCCCAACAGGAGAATGGAACCGCCCCATGGATTGCCCCAGCTGCAACGTCGAGATGTCCGATCTCGAGGGGGATGACCAGACGTTGCGAAAGTGTGGAGATTGCGGCGGCCTCTGGATTGACGTCGCGGACCTCAACCGGGTCCTGCTCCACAACAACCTCCCCGGGCTGGAGAGCCAGGGCGGCAAGGTAGATGCGGAGGCATTGACGGGTCAGTGCCCCGAGTGCCAGGTCGACCTCGTCCGCGTGGACGGTGGCGACCGCCAGCATCCGCTGCACTACGACACCTGCGAGTCCTGCGGCGGCATCTTCCTGGAATCCGAGTTCCAGGACGCCACCGACGTGAAGATCGCGGTCGAGGAAATCATGGCGTTCTTCCGCCACTTCAGCGTGAAGCGGAAGATGGCCATCCTCTAAGGCGAACTGCCTCGCCTCCCGGGAAGCCGGGCGGGCGGCAGCCCCCCCGTCAGCTCACCGCTGGCCGCGGAACGCCTCGCCCCAGGCCTCGGCGACGGGCCCGTCGAACGCCAGCGACGCATCTGGCGGGCGCGTCCCCTCTGAGTCCCCTCGCGGGAAACGCACCGTCACCCGCCCGTGCGGGGGGACGTCCAGGGACAGCTTCTCCCCGGACAGCGTGTAGGCCCCGCTGACTGTCGTGGACACCTCGCCCTCCAAGGGCTCCTCGGTGAGGCTGTAGGTGCCGTCCAGGTAGAAGGACAGGAAGCGGTGCGGGGCGCCCTTCAGGCCACCAAACCAGGTGCCCAGCAGCGGCGCCAGCCGGGCGTTGTAGCGCAGCTTGGGCGCCAGCCAGGTGCCGTTGAGCGCCTTCCCCCTGGAGTAGAAGACGATGTCGGTGACGCAGACGGGCGCGTCGTCCTTGGCGCCCGGGAAGCGCTCCGACACCTCCAGCGTGAAGCGGGCGCCTCGAAGCCCTGGCTTGAGGGGCACCGCCTGGAGCCCCCGCTTGTCCTCCACGCTGACGCTGCGTGCTTCCTTGATGCCAGTCAGCGTGAGCTTCCGCGCCCGGGCGCGGGCCTTGAACGCGGCCCGGTCCGAGCCATCCCCCGTGTACACGCGGACCTCGTCCACGGTGACGATGTCCTTGAAGCCAAAGGTGAAGGACGCGGGCCCATCTGCGCTGACACACCACGCGGTGGAGTCGCGGCCGTCGAGCACGTTGAGGGGCCCATAGCGCTCCGGCTGGCGGGTACGGTCGAGCCAATCGGAGGCCTGGACGTAGCCAGGCGGGACATTGGATGCGGCGGAGGCCGCCGTGGCGGTCAGGAGGGAGGCGAGGAGCAGGCGTCGCATGTCCCCGCATCTTTGATCGCCTCGCGCGCGCGGCTCCAGTCCGAGCACGCACGGAGCGGCCGGGCGGGTGCGGATGAAAGCGCCCTCGCGGATGTTGGGGTGCTTGACACTCCGTCCCCGACGGGAAGGATGGCGGTTTGTGCTGGAGGAGACTGTGATGAGACGCTGGGGGTGGGCCTGTGTGCTGGGGCTGATGCTGGCCGGCTGCAAGGAAGACAAGGCGCCGGAAGCTCCGGACGCGGGGCCGGTGGAGACGGGGCCGGCCGCGCTCACGGAGCAGGAGCCCAACGACAGGCCTGACCAGGCCCTGGACCTCACCCGCAACAGCACGGTGAGCGCGGAGCTCACCGCGCAGCCGAACAAGGCGGACGAGGACTGGTACCGGCTGGCGCCTGGCGCGCCGCGCATCGCGGACGTCACCGTGTCCGGCCTGCCCGGCGGGGACATCACCCTGGAGGTGTATGACCGCGACCGCAACCGCCTGGTGGGCATCAACAGCGAGGGCGAGGGCAAGCCGGAGCGCTTCCCCAACCTCTTCGTGGAGAACGAGCGCTTCCTCCGCGTGGTGCCCACCCGCAAGGGCGTGGGCGGCGCGTACACGCTCGAGGTCCGCATGCGCGCGCCCGAGGACGGCGAGGAGCGCGAGCCCAACGACCGCGCCGTGGACGCGGTGAGTCTGCCGCTGGGCCAGACGGTGACGGCCTTCCTGGGCCATTCCGGCGACGAGGACTGGTACCGCATTGAGCTGCCGGACCCGGCGCTACCGTCGCCCCCGGAAGGGACGGGCCCAGGTGGGACGGCGGAGGACCCGGCGACCGCGCCCTTTGGCGATTCGCCAGCACGGGGCACGGCGCCCACCGAGGGCGGCGCTGGCGGACCAGGCGCCCCCCAGGGGCAGGACGACGCGCTGGGCGGCGGCCTCGCCGGCACACGGGGCACGAACGGCGCTGGCGCGCAGGACGGACAGGGCCCCTCCGGCGCGAGGCAGGACCTGGGCGGCAACGGCTTCGAGGCCGAGGAAGGCGCGGCGCCCCGGGGCCCGGAGGGGGATGGAGCGTCCGGCCTCATGGCGCAGGAGGGCATGCAGGGCGGGATGAACGGCTTCGGTCGTGACGAGGCCCCGCCCTCCCCCGCCGTGGAGGGCACCTTCGCGGGCAGCGAGCCGCCGCCCGTGGGGAGCCAGGCGGTGGGCGAGGCCATTGCGCGCGCGCTGGACGCGGGCACGGCGGTCGCCGCGCCCTCCGAGCCGGACGTGCCCCCCGAGCCGCCCGAGCCGCCCTCGGTGGCGCTGAAAATCGAGCTGACCGGCGTGGACGGCGTGCGGCCGGAGCTGTCGGTGCTGTCCGCGGCGGAGGCGCCGCTCTTCACCCTGCGCGGCAAGGAGGGCGAGACGCTGTCGCTGCGCAACATCGGCGTGCGCGCCATGGACCGCGTCGTCTACGTGGTGGTGAAGACGAGCTGGGTGGGCACCGGCAAGGAGGCCCGCCGGACCTTCAACACCACCATGCCGTACACGCTCACCGTGTCGCAGGAGGAGGCCGGCGCCAGCGCGGAGCTGGAGCCGAACGACGAGCTCCACAAGGCCACGACGCTCACGGCCGGGGGCTACCGCGAGGGCTTCCTGGCGCCCAGGGGCGACGTGGACCACTTCGTCCTGAAGACGTCCGAGCCGGTGCTGGCGAAGGTGGAGTTGACGGGCGTGGAGCGGCTGGACCTGGTGCTCTCCATGGTGGAGCCCCCGGAGGGAGACTCCGGCAAGGAGACGGTGCTGCTGCGCGCCAACGACGGCGCCATCAAGGAGCCCGAGCGCCTCAACAACGTCGCCTGCGAAGGCGCCTGCTATTTCCGGGTGGAGGGCGCGTCGCGCAAGGTGGACGGCAAGTGGGTGAAGGACTTCGAGAACGCCGAGCAGCCCTACCGCATCACCGTCACCACGGTGCCGGACAACGGCGGCGAGGAGCGCGAGCCCAACAACACCGCGGACCGGGCGCAGGACCTGACGCTGGGGCAGCCGATGCGTGGCACGGTGTATCCAGTCAAGGACACGGACTTCTTCCGGCTGGACCTGTCGGACCGGCCGGTGCGCACGCCCATCCGCGCCACGCTGCTGGGCATCCTGAAGGTCGACGTGGGGCTGTACCTGCACCGCGTGCAGCCGGACGGGAAGCTGTCGCTCGTGCAGACGGCGGACCGGGCCAAGGGCGACCAGCCGGAGCGCATCCGCTACAGCGCCGAGCCGGGCGTCTACCTCTTCGAGGTCCGCGACGCGCGCAACCGTGAGTCCAACTTCCAGGACGCATACCAGCTCACCGTCGAGGAGTCGGAGTAGCGCCGCACTTCCCGTTGACAAGCCACGGGGCGGCCCGTACCTTGCGCCCTGCTTCGCCCGCGGTGGTAGCTCAGTTGGTAGAGCACGAGCTTCCCAAGCTCGGGGTCGAGGGTTCGAATCCCTTCCGCCGCTCACTTACAAAGGCCGGTAGTCCTTGAGGAAACTCGGGACTGCCGGCCTTCGTGTTTTGCGGCCTCGGGCCGCCTCCCAGACTGTGTGATAGTCAATCGCACAGGCACCCCCGAGGCGGGGGTGGGAGGCCGAATGCGCACAACCCACTGGGTGACAGTGGTGGCATGCATCGTAGGGCTGACGTGGGCCGCGCCCGCGCAGGCGGGACGCCGCTCCTTCATCTGGACCTTTGACACCGAAATCGTCCCCAAGGGGGACGTCGAACTCGAGCAGTGGCTGTGGGCCCGCAGCCGCGCTCCAGCCGCCCCCCAGCGGCCATCGGTGTACTGGATATGGTGGGGGCCCGTGCTCGGACTGAGCCAGCACCTGGAGCTCGCGATTCCCTTCCAGGTGCGCGCCAACCAGACCGACACCCAGCTCGAGTCCTTCGAGGCGGACTTCCGCTACCGGCTCTTCCCCCGGGGGGACGACCGCGCCTTCCAGCCGCTCGTGCGCGCGGTGTGGCACCAGGCCATCAACACGCCGGAGCCCTCGCGCGTGGACGTGGACCTCGTCGGCTCGTACCAGTGGGACAGCGGCCTCCGCACGACGGTCGACCTGGGCGCGCAGGTGGGCCTCCCCGCGCTGCGCGGCGACGAGGGGCCGGCCCGCATCCTCGGGACGTACTCCGTCGGCGTGTCCTACCCCGTCATCGAGGACGAGCTGCGGCTGTCGCTCGAGTCCTTCGGGGAGTTCGGCCTGAAGGACGCGAACCAGGACCCGCACCTCTTCGTCGGGCCGAGCGTGGCGTGGACGTTCGGCCGGATGTGGGTGACGGCCGGCACCTTGTTCGGGCTGACGGCCGTGGCCCCCGAAACCCCCCGCTTCATGCCGAGGCTCATATGGGCAGTGGCGCTCTGAAGTCCTTGTTGCTGGCGCTCCTGCTGGCCGCATCGCCCGCGTCGGCGGAGCCGGGCAGCGTCCAGGGCGAGGTGCGCATCTCCGTCATCGGCGCGGACGGCGAGCAGCGCCCGAAGGCGGACCGCTCCGGCGTCGTCGTCTACCTCACCGGCTACACGGAGGAGCCTCCCGCCGAGGTGGCCGTGATGAGCCAGGCCAACAAGTCGTTCACCCCAGGCGTGCTGCCCATCGTCGCCGGGCAGAAGGTGGAGTTCCTGAACAAGGACGTGGTGCTGCACAACGTCTTCTCGCGCTCGGGGGCCCGCAAGTTCGACGCGGGCAAGAACCGGCCCGGCGAGAAGTACGTGGAGACGTTCAAGAAGACGGGCGTCATCGACGTCTACTGCGACATCCACGAGCAGATGGTGGCCACGCTGGTGGTGGTCCCCAACCGCGCCTTCGCGGTGACGGACGCGGACGGGCGCTTCGTGCTGCGCGGCGTGCCCCCCGGGCGCTACCCCATCTTCGCGGTCCACCGGCGGGACGAGAAGAGCGACATCGCCCGCGCGGAGGTCGTCGTGGAGGCGGGCCGCGCCAGCACGACCACGCTGACGCTCGTGGAGACGCGCACGGATGACACCCACCTGGACAAGCGCGGCAAGAAGTACACCCCCCGGCCCGACTACTCCGAGAAGGACCGCTGAGCGCCTCCCGTGACGCTCGCCCAGAAGCTCATCCTCGCCTTCATGGCGCTCGCGGGCGCGGCGCTCGTCACCGCGCTGCTGCTCACCAACCTCGCCGTGGAGGCGGCGGCGAAGGAGAAGATCGCCAGTGACTTGGAGCGGACGCTGCAGTCCTTCGAGCGGCTCGCCCGCGCCAGCCAGGAGCGCATCCGCGACGTGGCCGAGGCGCGCACGCTGGACCGCTCCTTCAAGGAGATGTCGCTGTCGGTGAACTCCGTCGACGCCGAGGCGGGGCTGGGCGACGCGAGCTCGGAGACGGACGGCATCATCAGCGCCCGCGAGGTCATCGACTCGGCGGACACCGAGGCCTTCGGCTGGAGCCGCGACGGCCCGCTGCCCTGGGCCTTCTTCAACGCCAGCGGGCGGCTCGTCTACACGCGCGCGGCACCGGAGCAGCTGAGCGAAGGCCCGGTCGACCTCCCCCTGCTCGCCACGTCACTCCAGCGAGGTCCCACCTCCGCGCTCTGGTCTCCCGCGCAGCTGCGCGCCCTGCCCTTCGTCTTCGTTCCTCCCGATGAGCTCCGGGACGGGGACCTCCTGCTCGTCCATGCGCAGCCCGCCTACGGCTCGCGGCGGGACCCGGTGGGCGTGGTGCTGTCCGGACAGTGGGTGCGGGATGTGCTGCTGGAGGAACCCCTGGCGCCCCGGGCCCCCGGGCCCCACATGGGGGACACCCGCGCCCGCTTCATCGTGCGCACGGAGGACGGGGCCCTGGCCTCGCAGCTCCCCGTGGGCGCGCTCTTCGACGGCGACGGCGTGCGGTCCGGACAGGCCCACGACGTGTACATCGAAGGCACGCACTACCTCGCGCGCGGGGGTGAGCTGAGCGGCGTGGATGGGACGCGCATCGGCCAGGTGTTCGTGCTGCGCGACTTCGACGCGGAGATCAACCCCATCCTCAAGCGCTTCCAGCGCTGGCTCATCCCCACCGCGTTGGGCGTGGCGCTGCTCGCGCTGGCGGCGGCCGTCTTCATGGCGCGGAGCATGGCCTCGCCGCTGGTGCAGTTGGAGGCCGCGGCCGGCCGCGTGCGCCTGGGGGACCTCACCGTCGAGGTGCCCGTGCGCGGCTCGGACGAGGTGGGCCGGGTGGCGCAGTCCTTCAACGAGATGGTCATCGGCCTGCGGCAGCGGGACCAGATAAAGGGCCTCTTCAAGCGCTACCTCGCGCCCCAGGTGGTGGACGAGCTCATCAAGCACCCGGAGAAGGCCGCGCCAGGCGGCGAGCGGAAGATGCTCACCGTGCTCTTCAGCGACCTGGTGGGCTTCACGTCCATGAGCGAGCAGATGAGCCCGGAGGACCTCGTCGCCGTCCTCAACACCTACTTCGAGCAGGCCACCGGCGTGCTGACGAAGCACGGCGCGACGCTCGACAAGTTCATCGGCGACGCCATCATGTGCTTCTGGAACGCGCCGCTGCCGCAGGAGGACCATGCGGCGCGCGCGTGCCTCACCGCGCTGGAGCTGGTGGCGGTGGTGGAGCGGCTCGCCCCCGGGTTCACGGCGCGAGGGCTGCCCCCGCTGGACTGCCGCATCGGCATCAACACCGGGCAGGCCGTGGCCGGCAACATCGGCTCCAGCGCGGCCCAGGACTACACCGTCATCGGCGACACGGTGAACCTGGCCTCGCGCCTGGAGGGCGCGGCCAAGGTCTACGGCACCCGCACGCTGGTGGCCGAGGAGACGCTCGCCGCCGCCCGGGGCGTGGTGCTGGCGCGAGAGCTGGACCTGCTGCGCGTCAAGGGCAAGCAGCAGGCGGTCCGCGTCTTCGAGCTGGTGGGCCCCGCGGGCACGCCTCCTCCACCGCACCTCGCGCGCTTCGCCGAGGGGCTCGCGCTCTACCGGGCCCGCCGCTTCGCCGAGGCCCGAGCCGCGTTCCTCGCCTCGCCGGAGGACGTGCCTTCGGGGCGGTTCGCCGCGAGGTGCGAGGCCCTGCTCACGGCGCCCCCTCCCGAGGATTGGGACGGCGTCTTCGTCCTCGACAGCAAGTAGCGGCGCCCCGGAGGCGTCTGCCCCCTCAACCGTCTTCAGGCGAGCGCTTCGCCGGACGGAAGTGTCTGCTGCATGGCTCCCACGCGCGCGCGGTCCCGCATGGCGCGGAAGGCGCTCTAAAGCAGGAGGCCAGGCCCCTGGGACTGGAGGAGTGAATGAACTACGCACGCTTTGGCGCGATGATCGCCGCGTCAATCCTGGTGATGTTCGGCCTGATGTACCTGAACACCTATGCACTCGACCACGTTCGCTTCAGCCAGACGAGGGCCTGGATGGCCGTGGTGATGGGCGCGACCATGGCCGTCATCATGCTGCTCTTCATGTGGTCCATGTACGGGAACAGGCGGGCGAACGTGGCAATCCTGGCTGGGAGCATCACCGCGTTCGCGGTGGCGCTCTGGCTCGTCCGCAGCCAGGAGACGGTGAGCGACGTCTCGTACATGAAGGCAATGATTCCGCACCACTCGATCGCGATCATGACGAGCAAACGCGCCCACCTCCGCGACCCGCGGGTGCGCAAGCTCGCCGATGGCATCATCGAGGCCCAGGTTCGTGAAATCGGCGAGATGGAGACGCTCATCGCCGACCTCGAGCGCAATGCGACGCCGGAGGGTGCTCCCGACCTTCCTCCCCATGATCCGCGAAGCCCCGCGCCCGCAAGATAGACAAGTGCCATGACGCACGGATGTCTGGCGCGGAGCCGTGTCCGGTAGCCTCGAAGACGGCAGCGGTGGGCGTGACGCGCTCAGGCACATGCCATGACGGGCATGACCGGTGAAGCCCCGCTCAGTTGCAGCTGCCCCCTGAGCACTTGAAGCAGGAGGTGGTGCGGGTGCCGGGGGTGCACAGGTCGATGCATTGGGGGTGGCAGCCGTTCTGGGTGATGTCGTGCATCATCCCCAGCTTGTATTGGTAGAAGGTGTTGGGCGCCACCGCGAGGCCAGCGCCTGAGTCACCGCGGAACCGGTTGAACCCCACGGAGGTGCTGCCTCCCGCGCAGTTCGCGACGCCCCAATGGGCGGAGTGAGCCGCGTGGGCGAAGTTGAGGGCCCCCGACCAGTTGGTGGCGCGGAGGCGGACGACCGTCGTCTCCCGCTCGACCCGGTTGCAGGGCTTGATGGCCGGCTGGCTCGGGTCACCGCACGAGGGGTTTCCATAGACGGATGCGACCCAGTCACGGAACGACTGCGACCAGTTGGGCGCCAGGGATTGAGCTTCGAGGAGGTGGTCCAGGCTCAAGCCAGCGAGCTCGTCCGCGTTCTCGCGCTGGAGGCGCGCCCGCGTCTCTTCATCCACCGAGAGCAGTTGCTCGCTTTCGAGCAACTCGGGCATGGCCTGACGCTCGGGTGCCACGGCGAGGAAGCGTTCAGACGGCGTGTGCGTCTGCATCAAGTGGGGGGCCATGACGGGGCGGTGCGGATAGGCCGTCGCGACGGCGACGTCCACCTCTCCGTTGGGCGTCTTGAGCCAGCCGACGTAGCTGCCACCCTCCCCGTTGACGCGGGCAAGCTCGCGCGGTTCGGTGGCCAGTTTCCTTCAGGTCACCGGTTTCAAGCAGTAGAGCGTGGTGCTCTCGCGAGAGCGCGCCATGTGCAGCGGGTCTGACGTGTCCTTCGCTTTCGAGTGCCGCGCCGGGGTCGACCGGGCCCACTGCACCGACAGGCCGCACCGCTCGAACTCCGCTTCGAGCCACCCGGGGGAGCGCAGGCCGAGCAGCACCGCGAGGTCCGACAGGAGCAGCAGGCCCACGCCGCCAGGCGCCAGCGAGGCGGAGAGGCCTTCGAGAAAGCGCCGCAGGAACTGGCTGTCCTCGTCGAACACCGCGCGGTCTACCCGGTTCTTGGGCGGCTCGGGAATCCAGGGTGGGTTGCACACCACGAGGTCGGCCGTGCCCTTCGGGAACAAGTCCGCCTCCGCCACCTGGAAGCGCTTGCCGAGCCCGAGCTGCTCCGCGTTCTCCCGGGAACAGGCCACGGCGCGCGAGTCACAGTCCGTCGCCTGCACGGACGCCGCGCCCCGCTGGAGGAGGATGAACGAGAGCACGCCGGTGCCAGTGCCGATGTCAAACACGCGCTTGCCCTTCACCTCCGTGAGGGAGAGCAGCAGCTCCACATAGTCCGTGCGGGTCGGAAGGTAGACGCCGTAGTGCGGGTGCAGCAGCCCTGTGAGGCCAGGAACGGCGAGTCCCTTGCGACGCCACTCCGCCGCCCCGAGCATGCCCAGGAGCTGCTTGAGCGGGACCACGGTGGTGTCCGTCGTGGGAGCCCCCCATACCTGCAGGCAGGCCAGTGAAGTGTCTGGCGCCCGCGCGAGCCCGAGCCGGTAGTCGCGGTCGAGGGACACCACGATGCGCGACAGCGTCTCGTGTTCGAGCTGCCGTGCCCGGCGCTCGGCGCGGAAGGCCTCCAGCGGCGAGCGCGCCTTCGCGGGCTGCGGGAGCCGTCGGCTCAGCGCGCCGAGGAGCTGCTTCGCGTTGTGGAAGTCACCGGAGTACAGCAGGAACTCGCCTCGGCGCACCCGCTTGAGCGCCGTATCCGCGCTGAGGCGGTCATTCACGGGAGACAGCCGAGCAGGCGCGGGCACCGCGCTCTCGGAGTGCCAGGTGAAGGCGGAGTCCGGCGACAGCGCGGACGGAGAGACGGAGGCGGACGGCCCCTCGGGTGAGGTGCCGGTTCGGGGAGCGCGGGACATGTCCCTGGGGTAGCACGTCCACGCACTCCCGTCGCGAGGGGAAACCACCGCCTCGCGTGGGGGCAGCGCATTGCCATTGCCGGCGCTCCGGGGGCGCGTAAGGTGGAGGGCACCATGAGCTCCCTTCGCGCTATCGCGCTCGCCTGCACCGTCGTGCTCGGCTTCGTCGCCGCTTGCGGCAAGGATTCTCCCCCTTCCGAAGGCCCACCCGACGCGTCCGTGCCCGAGCAGTGCGACAGCGCCGGCTTCGAGCTGTGCGACGGCACCTGTACGCGCATCGAGACCGACCCGGCGCACTGCGGCGGCTGCAACCAGGCCTGCGCGACCACGGAGGCCTGTGAGGGTGGCGGCTGCATCGCGGTCTGTCAGATTGGCGACCAACAGGTCGCCTCCGAGACTGTGAACGCGGCGAATGCGTGCGAGCAGTGCGTGCCGGAGACTTCCGCGACCGCATGGACGCAGCGCGTGGACGGGACGCAATGCAGCCCGGGACAGGTTTGCGCGGACGGCGTGTGCGGCCCGAAGTGCTTCATCGGTGGCACCCTCTATGCCGAGGGCGCGGTGAACCCGGAGAACCCCTGCGAAACGTGCCAGCCGTCGGCGTCGACGGCGAACTGGACGGCGCGCGCCAGCATTCCGCTGCTGCGCGGCGGCGAGGACCTCACGGAGCAAGGCTGGACGACAATCTCTCAGGCGCCGAGCACGCTCACGTATGGCGAGGACTTCGTTCGCCTCGCGACGTCGACGAACAGCGGCGCGCGGACGAGCGGGCAACTGCTCACCATACGGGAGAACGCGTTCGACGGAACGAAGCCGTTCACGCTCCGGGTGACGATGCAGGTCGAGTCGGTGCCCCCCCACAACTCGCTCGACAGTGGAGCGGCCATCCTGGGGAGCTTCACGGTGCCCTTCGGTAACGCCACGGACCGTTCGCAGATGATCTACCTCGACAGCGCGGCGATCGGCTGGGCGGATGATACGCAGTCCGCGGCGTTCTCCGTGACGGACGGCGCGTATCATGTCTACGAGCTCGCGGTGGATGCGGCGAAGGTGGCGACGGTGAGCATCGACGGCGTCGCGAAGCTCACGCGGAGCAACTTCACGACGACCGGCACCATCGCCATCGGCGACCAGACGAACGATCCGAACGTCGATGGCACGATGAGCATCAAATCGGTCGAGCTACTCTGTCTTTAGTCCTCCAGACGGACACAAACCAATGGAGGCGCCGTCCTGTGCGGGATTGAGCGCCTCCGCCCGTCGAGCAACTGCCCTGGATGACGAGCGCGCCTCGCGCCTGCGCTAGACTCGGGGCCTGCCTCTACCCTTTGCGCGCGGCTTCAATGAGCGCGAGCGCGGCGTTTCGCAGCAGCGGCAGTGCCTCCTTGGCGAGGAGGGTCTGCGAGCTCACGAACGCCCCGTTGATGAGGAGGGCCAACTGTCCGGCGAGCTCATCGGGGCGCCCGGCTCCGAGGCGCTCGGCAAGGCGCTTCAAGCGCCGCCGCAGCTCCTGCTTGTGCGCTGTCGCCACGCGGCGTGCCGGGTGGTCTGCGTCGGGGAACTCCGCGGCGACGTTCAGCTGCGGGCAGCCGCGGTAGTTCGTTCGGCCGGGCGACACGTTCGGCGATCCACTTGAGGTGAGCCTCCAGCTCCGCCAGCGACTCGTCGGCGTTCGCCCGCGCCACGCGTTCCCAACCGCCCCAGAAGTCCTCGTCCTCCCGTTGGAGGAACGCCGCGATCAGGTCGTCCTTCGTCCCGAAGTACCGGTACAGGCTGGTCTTGGCCACCCCCGCTTTCTCCACGACGAGGTCAACGCCCACGGCGCGGACGCCCTGTCGGTAGAAGAGCTCAGAGGCGGTCGCGAGGATGCGCTCCCTCACCTCCGCGAGCGCTTCCGGTGGAGAGGCTTTGGTTCGGGCTCGGGTCGTCGCCATTCAACGAACAGACAGGTCTGTTTCGTCACGACAAGAGGAGAACCCCCCTGACCGCTTCCAATCCTTCCCCAGGGATAAGGCATGCTTTCGCTGTCTTCGGCGCCAACGGGCACACGGGCCGCTTCGTCGTTGCCGAGCTGCTGCGGCGCGGCCATCGGGTCGTGGCCATGGGCAGGGACTTCGCACGGCTCTCCGCTGCGTTCGAGCAGACGGAGGTCGAGCTTCGCGCCGCCTGTCTCGAGGACTCCGACGCGCTTGGGCGGGCGCTCGCGGGAGTGGAGGTCATCGTCAACTGCGCCGGGCCGTTCCTCGACACCGCGGAGGCCCTGGTGGAGGCAGCGCTGCGCGCCAAGGTCCACTATCTTGATGTGAGCGCGGAGCAGGCCAGCGCGCAGGCGCTGTTCGAGCGGTTCTCAGTTGCCGCGAAGGACGCGGGGATACTCGTCCTGCCCGCGGTCGGCTTCTATGGCGGCTTCGCCGACCTGCTTGCCACCGTGGCAACCGATGGATGGGTGGAGGCAGCTGCGGTGAGCATCGGCATCGCGTTGGATGCCTGGTGGCCAACACCGGGCACGCGGAACACGGGCCGCCGCAACACCGTGCCGCGCGTGGTCATCGAGGCAGGCAAGCTCACCCCCAAGGGCGCTGCGGGGCCCGCCGAGTGGCACTTCCCCGCCCTCTTCGGCAGGCAGGAGATGGCCGAGGTGCCCTTCTCCGAAATCGTCCTCATCCACCGGCAGCTGCGAGCGATGCAAGTGCGGACGTGGCTCAACACCGGCCACTGGCGGACTTGGGTGATCCTTCCACACCACCGCCTGTGGCGACCGACGCGTCCGGGCGCTCCGCGCAGCGGTTCTTGGTGGAGGTGCGTGCCCGCCGGGGTTCAGAGGAACGCCGCGTCACAGCCAGCGGGCGCGACATCTACGCATTCACCGCTCCGCTGGTGGTCGAAGCCGTTGAGCGTATCCTGAACGGTGGCGCGCACGCGGGCGTTCGGTCGCCCGGCGAGGCCTTCGATGCAGCGGACTCCCTGCGTTCGCTGGCATCGCATTTCGACTTCGGCCCTTCGACCTTGGCGGCAGACGGCTCTATCCGCGCGCCAGTCGCTCGAGGACTTGGGTGACTCGCGCAGCCCTGGTGCCTTGGATGGGGAGCACCTCCACGCCCAACTCAAATGGGTCATCGAGCAGTATCCGGGCGAGCGCATCGTCCGCCGCGACTCTCGACTCGCGGTCTGCGCTCGCCGGGAGCCGGATGAAGTCGTGTTCCTCAATCGGCACGAAGACGATGAGTTCCAGCGTCTGAACGGCGGAGCGCACCTGGGGAAGCCACGCCTCCAGGTCGAACGAATCCGCGTCCTCATGCGTCTGGAGGTACCCCAGGAAGTCGAGCGGGCAGCGGTCAAACAGGATGTTTCGTGAGCACTTCTCGCTTTCGAGCAACTCCACCGAGAAACGGAGCTGCTCGAGGAAGTCCTCCAAGGAGGGAGGCGACGCGAACTCGTAGCCCTCCTCTTCGAGGAGGAAGTACGGCTCTTCGGCGAGCCGGTACCCCTCGAGTCGTTCCCCAAGCAAGTCAATCAGCGTCGACTTGCCCACCCGGTGTGAACCCGTCACGGCGATGCGCATGGTGTCCTATACCGCGCCTCCAAGCCATCGTACGACACAGGAAGCGGCGGAGCAGGTAGAGGCCGCGCTACCCTTCAACGCCCCCAAAGCCAGGAAGCAGCCCGCACGGCCTCTCGCAAGGCGCTTCCGCAGTCTCGCTCAGGCGCCGCGCAGGCCCTCCGCCATGCCCACCCCGTTGGCTCCTGACAGGATTTCAAGGGCGGCGCGTTGGCCTGACAAGAGCGCCCCCTCCATCCAGCCGGGCATGGGAGAGGTTTGGTCTCCGGCGAAGTGGACCCGGCCTTCGCGCGTTGCGAGCGCGCGCCCCCACTGCGTGAGTTGCGTCGGCCGGAACCACGCAAAGGCGCCCCGAGCCCAAGGATCCAGGTCCCATGCGTAGGAGGTTCCGCTCCGCACTTCAGAGGACAGCTCTGGCGCGAACTGGCTCAGTCCGCGAACAGTCATGGCGATGCGCTCATCCTCGGAGAGAAGGCCCGCCGCGCGGGCGCACGGGCCCACGCGATACGCTTCGAGGATGCCTGACGCCTGAGGTTGTGTCGGTGCGGCGTCGAGGACGTGCATGATGGGGAGGTCCGTCAGCCACCCATTCGACCACCCCCACTCTGTCCAGAGGCGGCGCTGGTATTGGATGAAGGTGCGCACAACGGACGCATGCTCGAGCTCGCGAATCGCCCGCATCTTCTCCGCCGAGAAGGCGGGGACGAGCTCAACGTCACGAAGGACCGAGAACGGGATGGCGCACACGAGCCGCTCCGCCGTGAACGTCCTGTGTTCTCCCGTGCTGCCACGGCAATACACGCGGACGGCCCCCTGCTCCTGCTCGATGCGCTTCGCGGCCCATCCGAACTGAATCCTTCCACCGAGCGCTCCCGCCAGGGCGACGGGAAGCCGGTCACTTCCGCCTCTCAAGGTGTAGGCGCTCGAGCCTCCTCTGCCGACCGTCAGCAACTCCCGTCGAAGAACGCCAAGCGCCGAGCTTGCGTCGATGCCATCACCCACCAGGTCAAACCGTCCCAGGCTCACCGCCTCGCTGGCCGCCGAAGAAGCGCCCCGCTCCGCGAGGGCCTCACGCAGGGTCAGGCCATCGAGGTGGGTCGCACCTGGACCGGGCCAGGACGCATGGAAGGGGTCGCCGACAGCCTCCACGAGGGGGGCCACGTACTTCCGATAGAGCCCTGAAAGGCCGAGCTGCTGCTCATCCGCCCTCACTCCCTGCAGGACGTCCGTCTCATCACCGGCGGGGGCCAGGATGCGACGTCCCCGAAGATGGAAGGGCCGCAAGGCCGACGTGTGAGGCGTTGGCAGCGGATCAAGCTCCAGGCCGAGTCTCCTCGCAAAGCCGAGGACCGTCGCGTGCCCGCTGAGGACATACTTCGCGCCCGCCTCGGCATACATTCCGTCCAGGAACGGCTTCCGCAGGGTCAGGACCCGGCCACCGACTCGAGCGCGCGCCTCGAGCACGACGACGTCCTGCCCCGCGAGGACAAGCGCATGCGCTGCCGCCAGTCCCGCGAGGCCCGCGCCCAGAATGATGACGCGTTCGCTCATTCGAGACGTCGCCTCGCGCCTTCGGTGCGGCTCATGCCAGCGGAAGCAGGTATGGGTTCAGCAGCCCTCGCCTGAGCTTGAGCGGTGAGGTGGGCAGCTTGGGATTCCGCGGGGGGAGGCGGCGCGGCAGCAGCCCACTCCCGAGCCGCAACAAGCTCGGACAGAACGCCAGAGGTTGCGTCCCAAGGACCAGCGCCTGGCAAGTCCGGAACGGAGAAGCCGCCTCCAGCGTGAGATTGATGACCAGGGTGCGCAGCCCATGCTGGCGGAACCTCGTGACGAGCGCCCCCGCCTCGTCGGGGACCCGAGCACGAGGGAGCGCCACCGGGGGGCCCTCCAGGAGCAGGTCGACAGCGCTCCGCATCGCGGGGTTCAAGTAGAGCAACGTGATGTCGAGGAGGGAGTCGATGAGCCAGTAGTTCTCCAGGACCGGGGGCCGCCGGAGCGCCTCGAAGTCAATCGCGAGCTGCCGACGGAGGGCCACCGCCTCCGTCAACATCCGCATCTCACGGAGCGCTCGATGCACGGCCACGGCCGGGTCCCCCGCGGCCGCGGCGGCGAGGAGCGTTCCTCCTTTGGGGAACGCGCCCGCGCCTGTCGCCTCTGCGATGAGCGCGACGACGTGAAGGCCGGCGCGACCGGGCAGGTACGAGAAGTGGAGGGTCCAACCCGAATCCTTGAAATGACGCGACACCCCCTCATCCATGCCGAGCGTAGCCGTGTCGAGGCGCCGCGCCCCTTGACCTCGGTACCAGGCGAGCTGGAGTGCATCGCGCTCGACCACCTCCAGCAGCGCGGACCGCAACGCGGCGTCATCGCTCGTATGCGTCGCGACGCCATTGGATGAGGCGCACAGAAAGCGCGGGCCCACGAGCCGCTCAGAGGTCGTGAAGGCCGCGGGAACGAGCAATTGCTCACCGGTCTCCGCATCGGTGGCCCTGACCCAATCCAGCGGCGTGTCGTGGGTGACTGGCGCGTAGGGGAACCCCGGACTTGCGTACTGCTCCGGCGTGTAGAGATCCCAATCACGCATGGGCAGGAATGGCTGTTCGAGCGCACGCGCCGGAGTCGCGGAGACATCGGGCACACGAAGAAGGGACGAGGCGCGCTCGATCGCCTCTGCTCGCGCGGTCAGCCTCCGCTCCTCCAGGGATGCTCCGACGCCCACCTGGGCCAGGAGATGGCCCGACACCACGGGCCGTCCTCGCTTCCGAGGACGGAGGGTGGCCACTCCCCAGGTCAGGGTGACAACGGGAGGAGCCCCCCGCCTGCCGCGGACAGTGGCTTCGCGCGTCGCGATTCCCATGCGCCCCAGCGCGGCGCCGGCCATCCGCGCCCCCTCCAGCTTGCCGATGCGGTTCGCCGCGCCCCGGTCCGCGGAGCACGCGCAACCCGCCGCGGGCTGGGCCCGGGTGCGCCTGGTGCCTGGTCGCCCGTAGGCGCCCTCTGTCCAGGCACGCGCATCGAATGAATGCGCCTTCAGGGCTTTCCGGAGGGCCGTCAGGTCGGCTGCCCCCAGCGCAATCACGGCGCGGCGCGGAATCGCGTTCGCCACCGCGGCGGCCTCGTCGGGTGCATCCGCGCGCTGGACCTCCCAGAGCAGACCACATGAGATACACACGCCACTGCCAGCGCTTCGCCAACGCGTGGCGCTCAGCTGGATGAGCGCTCCGCTGTTCTCGGAAATATCGTTTGCGCGAAGAGGCCCCAGTCGCAGCCTGCCGGTGATACCCAAGGCCTCGCGGAGAGCTTGCTCGTCCATCAAACGGGGAGCGCCTCGTCCCAGCGCCCCTTCCTCTTCGAGCCGCGCCCCGAGCTCCACGGCGCCGGCAGGGTCGACGCCCGCCTTCACCAGCGCGCGGACGACCGCGGCGCTCCCTCCGCGGCGAACGTCTCCGAGGATGGAGACGAGAAGAGCAAAGGGGAGGCCCCGTATCTCCATCAGCGCCCTCCGGGTCTGAAGGATGGAGACTCCCCTCGCCATTTCGAGGAGCACGACACCTGACTGAACGCCCATGTCGTGCCCGGGATGCCGCTACTTCGAAATGTGGGAGATGCTGGACACGTTGGTCTCAAACGCCTTGAGCGCGGACACCTTCAGAACGCGCACCGTGACCTTGAGAGTCTTTGAACGCTTTGTACGAGCAGGCTTCTTCATGTTCGGCCTCCCTGGGTGAAAGGGAAGTGTCCCCTCAAGTCACACTTTGAGTCAACAACAGACCAGGTACTTTGGGCCGTGATGGGGATTGACCTGGCCCACACTGGAGCTGGGGCATGAGTCTGCGGCTCCGTCAAGCAGACCGGGACCAGCAGCGCCTGTCGCTCACGGCCCGTCGAGCACGGCCAACATGCGCGGCAGCACGTCGAAGAACGCGTAGTTCCAGCAACTGAAGTTGTGTCCGCCGTCACAACCGAAGGGCTTCTGGCCCGGCGCGGGGCGGCCATACATCTCGTAGTGGTGCGGCACGCCCGCGGCATTCAGCGCATGGTGGAACCGGTCCGTGGACGCCCCCGGGACGCGTTCGAGCACATCCCCATCCCAGATGCCCGAACCCGCGTACAAGGCGACGGCCACGCCCCGCAGGGACGCCGCGCGAGGAATGGGGTTGTTCATGTTCCAGGCCTGGTCGAAGGGCCAGAAGGGAGCGCCGAACGCCCCATCCGGGTTCTGCAGCCACCGTGTCCCCTCCTCCGTGACGGTGGCGCGGATGGCGGCGTCACCAAGGTCCAGGGCCCCCGAAAAGCTGGCCGCATAGGCGAACAAGTCGGGGCGCCGCGCGGCGTAGCTGATGGCGCCGAAGCCGCCCATGGACAGCCCCGCGATAGCACGGCCCCGCTTGTACGCCAGCGTGCGGAGGTTCTGGTCCACCCACGGAATGAGCTGGTTGAGGTGGAACTCCTCCCAGGATTGATTCACGCCACGGGGAAAGACCCAGTTCGTGTACCAACCGACCTTGCCGCCATCCGGCATGATGGTGATGACGGGCATGTTCTCGGTAATCGCATACGCCGCACCGAACTCCACCCACTGGGCCGAGTTCGCGCCTCCACCACCGTGCAACAGGTAGACCGCGGGGTAACGCACGCCCGGGTTGTTGTAATACCCCGTCGGCAGGAGCACGCGGACATGGTGGCGTGGGTCATAGACCGCGTGAGGCGCGATCAACGGCGTGGAGATCTCCACATCAATGAGCCGATCCGTGATGTGCCGCACCGCATGAACCGTGATGCCATGCCCTGAATGGAAGTTCGGCGCGAGCGAGGCATCGGAGGCCTCCGCGCCGCCGGGCACGCCAAGGAGCAGGGCCACGAACAAGGCCCCCACGAGCCTGCGTGCGGCACGGGCCTGAGGCGAAACAAATACATCCTGGGGCAGCAATCCGCGCATCTCAACCTCGGAGAGTAGATGGGGCGACAACGGGCTCTTCATCCGCCAATGACAGGCGCGACGCTAGGGGCCGCATCTGAACATGGCAACGCCCACGTTGGAAGCGGCTGTGTAAATCCCCGACGAGGGCCGCTGCGGCTGTGTCTTTCCTGCGCCTGTGGACGCGAGCTGTCCATTACTGCTCGGAGGCATGAAGGCGGGAGCGGCGCCCAACGGTCTGGATACCGCCTGCCGACGGCTCAGCGCGCCATCGGTTCGCCACGACGCCGTCCACCAGCAGCTCGGTGCCAACGACGAAGCGCGACTCGTCCGAGGCGAGGAACACCGCGGCCTTGGCGAGTTCCCAAGGCGTGTCCATGCGGCTGAATCGCACCAGGCCACGGAGCTGCTCGCGCAACGCATCCTGTTGCTCGGGTGGCAGGCCCTGCCTGGCCATTGCCGGCGTCTTGGTGGGACGCGACAAGAGCCCGGGGCCCCGCGCAGGACGTGCGCGGGGCCTCTTCGTTTCGTCACGCAGCTACGTGAGTCACGGCGTGGGGCGTCACGGTGAGTAGATGACCGCGGTGTTGAGGTACGAGTTGCCCCAGTGGCCTGCGGCGACGAGCACCTTGCCCGAGGGGAGCAGGACACCCGTGGGGCCCTGGCGGCCCGACGGCATGCTCACGCTGAAAGAGACGGAAGCCGTGGCAGGGTCGTAGATCTCGGTGATGGCGCTGATGGCCTGCGAGCCACCGGTGACCAGCAGCCGGCCCGAGGCCAGCATCACGTGCGTCGGATTGTTCCTGGCGTGGGTCAGCGTGCCCGCGCTCGCCTGGAGGTTGAGCGCCGGATCGTACAACGCGAAATTGACGCCAGCGTGCAAGAGGACCCGCCCCGAGGGCAGCAGGTGGCCCTGACTCCAGCTCGTTCCGCTCGCCCCCGTCGCCGGCGCCCACGTATCCGTCGCGAGGTCATACATCTCGGCGGCGGAGCTACCGCCCGCGACCAAGAGCTTCCCGGAGGGCAAGAGGACCGCGGAATGCGAGGCGCGCAACGTGGCGGCCATGCTTGCGATGGGCACCCAGGTATTCGTTGCCGGGTCATAGACCTCGGGGATGCTGTTGACCGCGCTGGCGGCGCCTCCGATGACCAGCACCTTGCCCGAGGGCAGCAAGGTGGCCGTATGCCTCGCGCGCGCGAAGGTCAGAGGCGTGGCGGCACTCCAGGTGTTCGTCGCGGGGTCATAGATGTCGACGTTCCGGACCGACTGATTGCCCGCCTGGTCGGTGGAGCCGCCAATGGCCATGACCCTGCCGGAGGGCAGGCGCGTCAGCGTGTGGCTCCCGCGCGCGGAGCCCATGTTGCCCGCCGCGCTCCAGGTACCCGTGGCCGGGTCATAGAGTTCAGCCGAGGCCAGGGGGTCCGTGTTGTAGCCGCCCACGACCAGCACCTTGCCAGAGTCGAGGAGCACTCCGGGGGCCGCATAGCGGGGCGTGACCATGCTGCCGGTGGTCTCCCACCGCGCCGAGGCGCCGCTGCCGCAGTCCGTGCCGTTGAGGACGCTGACGCTGAAGGTGTGCGACGCGGAGAACCCCCTCGCGTTGGTCACGGTGACGGTGAGGGTCGGCGCGGCACCCGCGGGCACGCACATCGGAGCAGTCCAGCGGACCTCGCTGGAGGTGAAGCCGTTCGTCGGCGTCCCCACCGTGCCGGTGCTCGCCGTCCAGCCGAAGGTGAGCGCGCTGCCATCGCCATCCTCGGCAATCACGCGCAGCGTGGCGCTGCCACCGCCGGCCACCGATGTCGCGGACTGGTGCGTCAGAACGATGCGCGGCGGAATGCTTGCCCCCGTGCCCGGTCCCACGCAGACGCGCAGCATGCCCTGGCCCCGGCCGCCGTTCGGGTCCGTCACCGCGACGGTGAGCGGACAGTTCCCACACGGGTCTCCGGTAGGCACAGCGGTCGGGGTGAACGTCGCGCTGGCCGTTTCAGCCTCCGTCCACGTGCCCGCGCAGGCCGCCGTCCACTGGTAGGAGAGCGCGT
This sequence comes from Myxococcus sp. AM009, assembly GCF_013372605.1. Taxonomy (NCBI): domain Bacteria; kingdom Pseudomonadati; phylum Myxococcota; class Myxococcia; order Myxococcales; family Myxococcaceae; genus Myxococcus; species Myxococcus sp. AM009. The sequence goes on along the minus strand of NZ_JABXEP010000013.1, from coordinate 55,768 downwards.
CACCGTCGCCGTCCACGGCGTCCACCGTCACGGTGGTGCTCTGGCCCACCGGCACCGGAGAGCGGGAGATGGTGATGCCCCGCACGGACGGCGACGTGTTGAAGGACACGGTGACGCTGGCGCTGCCCGCCGTGCCGCCGTCCGTCGAGACGACATTGACAGTGAGGTTGATGCTGGCCGAGGCCCCGCGAGAATCCGTCACCGTCAGCGTGAGGACATATGCGCCCGACGTCTGCGGCGCCGTCCACGTCGTGGTCGCCGTCCCCGTGGAGCCGAAGGTGCCGCTCGCCGCCGACCACGAATAGGTAAAGGTGTCGCTCACGTCCGGGTCGTGCGCCGTGGCCCGCAGGGTGATGCTCCCGCCCGGGAGCACCGTGCTGGCCGCCGCCACCAGCGAGTCGATGCAAGGCACGGTGTTGTCGAAGGGCGGCGTCGTGTCGAGAGACTGCAGGGTGATGGCCACCACCGCGACCTCGCCCGCGGCGATGGTAACGCCCGTGGCCTGCCCCCGGTAGCGCAGCGCGCCCTCGGCGTTGAAGGCCTCCGCGGTGAAGGTGCGATTGGTGCCCGCGGGCACCTGATAAAGCGAGCCACTCCAGGTTCCGTTCGCCAGGGCCAGCGTCGTCGTGGCCGACGGGACTCCCGTGGCGCTCAGGGTGACGGTGACCCGGGTCACATCGTCCCCCGCGAGTGCCTGGGGAATGGAGCCCGCGAACTGGACGGAGCCCATGTCCGCCGGTTCCTCCACGGAGGCTCCGCACCCCCACGAGGAGGACAGCGCCACGGCGACAAGGCACAGCAGCGCCCACTGGGTCTTTCTTTGTCTTTGCATCTGGGAGGGGTCCTTGCCTGAGTCGTGAGCAGGGAACCACCTCCGCCCCGAAGCAGGGGCCAGCGCGACGAGGAGATAGGCGGAAGGACAATTCCTTGCACCCGCATTCCGTCAGGAACGGAAGGCGAGCGAACAAATTAAAGCACCTTTCTCAAAAAACGATATGACATTTCTACAAGCCCTTGCCGATCCGACCAAGGCTTGCCAGCGCGTGTCAAAACCAGACGCCCGTATTCACTTCCAGTCCATGGCGCACTTCGCCGCAGCAGAGGTGTCTGGACCGCCCCATTACCGGGTCCACGAGGTCACCAAGCCGACCCTTCATCCAGCTCATTGCCGCCACAGCCCGCTTTAAATGAATATCGAGATTTAGTGACAATAGCCGATTACTCATGTGATTGGGCTTGCGCAATGGCATCCGCGGGCTGGATGGCCTTCTTGAACGAGCGTCGACGTGGGTCAGGCATCGGCAATCTGGTTGCCCATGTAGCCAATTGCTGTCGCAGCCTCCGGCCCAAGCACCGCCGAGATTGCCGCCGCCACGCACCGGGCGACGGCGACCAGCATGGGCGCGTGCGCTACCGGGTTCGCCAGCGTGTGGGCCAGCGCCGCTGCCGCGTTCGCCGCATTGCGCACGCTGAGTTCGACGTTGGTGTGCAGCCCTCCGGGCGAAGCGGCCTGCATGTCCGCCAGTGTCGCGCCGCCGCCGATCAATTCCCGAATCGAGTGTAGGAGGGCCTCGGGATGCTTCAAGGGAGCTGCTGAGCGGACTGGATAGGGAGGGGATGGAGCAGGGACATGTCGAGGTAGCGGTGGTCTGCCCAAATGCTGGAGACCTCCAGCGCCACGGTGGTGATGAGGCGCAAGGCGCTGGCGCTGGCGGGGAAGGCGCCACGGAGCGGACTCCGTGGAAGCAGCGCATCCCAGAAGCCCCCCAGGGACGAAGCTAAGGTTCAACAGGCGCGCGAGCCCCCCGTCTCGGTGGGCGCGGGCTGCAGCGCGCCCATATCCACGGCGTAGTCCTCACCCTCTTCCACGGAGAGCCGGGCCTCGCGCGCGCCAGGTGACACCCAGTGCTCGAGCCAGCCGCCCCCGTCCGTGGGTGCCGTAGAGCGCCTCGCCGTCCACCACGAGGCGATAGTCCACGCCCACGCGAGGCCGGTCCTCATCCAGCAGCCGAAGCCGAACCTGCTCGCGCCGTCCCTTCACACGGAAGCGTTGGGTGGCTCCCGTGCCGACAGAAACGGTGCGGGGCTGCTTCGGAGAAATGGTGATGCGGTCAACCACGAGCAGGACGTGCGGACTGCCACGGGCGGCCCTGAGCGCCTGATTGTCGGGATGCTCTCACAACATGCGCCAGTGGAGCCCGGCCGCCTCGGCGATGGAGGACACGCAGTCGCCCTCCCGGACCACAGAGTCCCCCTGGCCCACCGGCGCTCGTGCCCCCTCCGCCATGAGCACCCTCTCGCGCCGTGCGCTCGCGACGAGACTGTTGAGGAACCTGCGTGCCTCCCCCCCGGGGCGGGGTGCAGCCAGCGTGGCCAGGAGGAAACACGGCGGGCCTGCGTGCTCACCGAACGCGCCTCGCGCCGGGCCGGGACGCGGAAGCTCGACTGCTTCACGGAGCATGAGCCCAAGACGGCCATGAACGTTGTCACCACCGATGTCGACCGGGGTATCGGCCTCGAGTTGGTGCGTCAGTGCCTCTCCCGCGGTGACGTGGTGCACGCCGGCGTGCGCGCTCCCGCGCAGACCGCGGAACTCACCGCGCTCATCCAGGACGCTGTCGGGAGACTCCATGTCCACACGCTCGACGTCGCGAATCCGTCGAGCGTGCGTGCCTTCGGGATGGGGCTCCCCGCCCCGTGCACGTGCTCATCAACAACGCCGGCGTGCGCAGCCGCCCGGACGCCCTCTCCGACCTGGACGGCGACGACCTCACCCGCACCTTCCAGGTGAACGCGGTGGCGGCGTTGCGCGTGACGGTGGCCCCGCTGCCGCGGTTGCGCGCGGCGGGCGGCGCGAAGGTGGCCAACCTCAGCTCGAACCTCGTATCCATCGCGGACAACAGTTGGGGTGGCGCCTACGACTACCGCATGTCCAAGGCGGCGCTGAAGACTCCGGAGGCTTCTTCGACTTCAAGGGCCAACGCATCGCGTGGTGACTCGCGCTGCTCCAGAAGGCGCTGCCCGTATGTGACGCGGGCCCTCGTCAAAATCGCCCTCCCCCACGCAACTCCGTGCGCGGATGAAGGACAATTCCTACAAAGGCATGCAAGAACGCACCTCATGCTTCAGACCAGGGGGGGTCTACAACATGGGTATCATCACGAAGGCAACGACGACGGTGTTGAAGCAGGCCGCGCGAGGCGCGTCCCACACGGGTGGCCACGGGGCACCAGCCCGGGTGCTGAAGCAGGTCGCTCATCACTCCACCAAGGCCCCGAGCCCGTCCCAGATTGCCAGTGAGACGCGGGCGCGGAACAACAGCCATGACCTGATGAGCGACATCATGGACGCCATGGACCGTCGCGATGGCGGCAACAACGCGTCCATGCCTCGTATCAAGCTGGATGTCCCGCTGTCGCGCCGTGAGAACTTCGCGTTCGACGCCATCCAACCGGGGTATGGGACCCCGAAGTCCGCCATCGACAAGCAGGGCAAGCTCCAGCCCGCGGGCGACAGCCCCACCGTCAGCGCCTCCGACCACGTCGATGGCGAGAAGTCCGTCAAGGCGAAGACGCCGTATACGTCCTTCAGCGGTCCGCCGGTGGGCGTGGACGGCAGGGCCACGGGACCCCGGGTCGACAACCCGCTCTACGGCAAGGACCTCATCGTCACCAACCCTGCGAAGGACCCCAAGAGCGGCGTGGTGCTCGACCAGTTCGACATCCAGCGGGACCTCCGGACGAGCACCAGGCCCGGCTTCGACGAGACCGCCGTGCTGCGCTCCGAGCCACGTCCGCAGCCGCTCTGGCAGCCCACCGCCGAGGAGCGCGCCATCATGCCCCTGGTCGGGGTAGACCCCGAGAAGCCCTCGTACTCGTTCCGTGAGCGCGCGATGGTGAACTCGGCGCGAGACGCCGAGTACCTGGTCAAGGGCACCATTCACGCGTTCGACTACTTCCAGGGGCTGCCGGACGGCTCGCTCAAGCCCCTCTCCAAGCAAGAGGTGATTGACGCGGCCGCGAAGAAGCTCTGAGCGGCCGGTTGCTTCACCCGGCGCCCGAACCTGCGCGGCCTACCCGGCGGCCACCTTCGTGGCCTGGAAGAAGTCCGCCGGCATGGGCCGCTCCAGCGTCCAGAGGATGCGCATGGGCCGCTCGGCTTCGTGACTCACGTAGCGGACCGGCCCCAGACACAGGTAGGGCATCGACTCGCCGCGGTCGTCCTTCCTCCGCTCGCGCACGAAGAGGATGACGCGCGTCCCTCTCTGGACGTGCTCCACGTACCGCCGGCCCGTGGGCGAAGCGGACGACGTGGCGTTCTGCGACTCCCAATGGAACAAGCTGGGCGACACGGCATAGTCCGCGTAGCGGGTGGTGGGCTTGAAGTCCGCGTCCGACTTGTCGAGGGTGACGAAGAGCAGGTCCGTCTTGTGCGCGTCCACCCACAAGACGCCCTCTCGCACTTCCCGCAGGCTCCCCTTCGTCCCCAGCACCCCGTAGGCGGCGATGATCTCGTAGAGGCCATAGGTCGCATGGCACGCGAGGGGCGCGGCCCCGACGGGGTCCAGCGGCGTGTGCACCCTGCGGCTCCGGTCCTCGAGCAGCTCCAGCAACTCCAGCAGCTCCTCGCGCAGGGCCGTGCAGGACCACAGCTCGGACATCGCTTGCGGCCACTCCGCCACCGCGCGGCTCCGGAAGCCCAGGGCGGCGAAGAGCATCCATTGGAGGCGCTGCTCCCGACTGCCGGGAGTCGCTGGGGGCGGAGGTGCTGGCAAGGACACCCAGGCACACCACTGCCTCAGCCGTTCTTCGTCTCCCACATGAAGCATGCGCGCCAGGGCCTTGGAGAGCGTGGCCTCGTGCGGCCCCACGGGGCGTTGCTCATGGCCGGCGTCGCGGCGCAGCGCCATGAAGGCGCTGCGCTCCGAGGGCCTGCCGTAAACCTCCTCCAGCTCATGGCCGGTGGCTTCCAGGAAGGCCTGGAGGCGCGTCTCGGGAGGCAGCGACTTGAGTTCCTCGAGCAGGATGCGCCGCGCATGGGAGACGGCCGCCTTGACGTTCTGCAGGACATGCTCGCGGGCAATCCTGTCCAAGCGGATGGCACAGCCGGGCGGCAGGCGTGGGAAGTCGTGCTCCAGCTCGGCTTCCAACTGCCGCCGCGTCCCGCCCACGATGGCCCGGTAGCGCACGTCGAAGCGATAGCGCTTGTTCGCCTGACCGATGAAGTCGAGCACCGTGAGGACGCTCTTGCCCGAGCCATGGGACCAGCGCAGCCCGCGGCCCAACTGCTGGAGGAAGATGGTGGCGCTCTCCGTGGGCCGGAGCAGGAGGAGCGTGTCGACCTCCGGGATGTCCACGCCCTCGTTGAAGAGGTCCACGGTGAAGAGGGCCTGGAGCTCGCCGCGCCGCAGCCGAGCCACGGCCTCACGGCGCTCACCGTCCGGCGAGCCGGAATGCAGGGCCGCGGCCTTGAGTCCCGCGGCGTTGAAGTGGTGGGCCATGACCTCCGCGTGCGTGACGCCAACGCAGAAGCCCAGGGCGCGCATGGCCCGCGGGACGTGGACGTATTCCTCCACGGCCTGGAGAATGCGCCGGGCCCGGAGGTCATCGCCGGTGTACAGGGCATTGAGCTCGCCCCTCGCGTACATGCCCCGTTTGAATGTCACCGAGGAGAGGTCAGTGCCGTCGTGCACGCCGAAGTACTGGAAGGGACAGAGCAGCCCCTGCTCAAGGGCCTGCCAGAGGCGGACGTCGCAGGCGATGCGGCCGTCAAACCAGCCCAGCACGGACTGACCGTCTCCCCGGTCCGGAGTCGCGGTGAGGCCGACCAGGATGCGCGGCCTCAGGCGCTCCAGCAGCTTGCGGTACGTGGGCGCCTCGGAGTGGTGGAACTCGTCCACCACCACGACATCATACGCATCCGGCGCCAGCGTCTCGAGCTGTCGCTGGAGAGACTGCACGGAGGCGAAGACATGGTGGCCCCCGTGGACCGGGCGCTCGCCCGCGACGAGCCGCTCGCCGAACGCGGCGTCCCGCAGCACCAACTGGAAGACCTGCTGGCTCTGCAGGAGGATTTCATCCCGGTGCGCGACGAACAGGAGCCGTTCATGCCCTTGGGCGCGCAGCCGCCGGTAGTCAAAGGCAGCCACCCAGGTCTTCCCTGTGCCCGTCGCGGCGACGACGAGGTTCTTCCGGTGCCCATGCTGGCGCTCCGCCTCCAGCGCTTCGAGCATTTGCCGCTGGTGGGGCTTGGGTTCGAACTCGATGTCGAGCGCCACGAGGCGCTCGAGCGAGGACGCGCCGGAGCCGCCCCGCTCCCGGGCGAGGGCCGTGGAGAGCCGCTCGCCATCACGCTCCGGGTCGTACGAGACGAACTCCGGCTCGCTCCAGTACTGCTCGAACGTCGCGCCAACCCGTTCGAGGATGCCGGCGTTGTCCGCCTGACTCACACGCACGTTCCATTCCAGGCCGTCCACCAGCGCGCTGTGCGTCAGGTTGGATGAACCGATGTAGGCGGTGTGCAGGCCCGTCTTGCGGTGGAAGAGCCAGGCCTTGGCGTGGAGGCGTGTCTGGTCGGTCTCGAAAGAGACCTTCACGTCGGCGCCCAGCTTCACCAGGTCATCGAGCGCGCGACGTTCAGTGGAGCCCGTGTACACGGTGGTGATGACTCGAAGCCGGCCGCCGCGGCGCACGAAGTCCTCGAGCTGCTTGCGAACCAGGCGCAGGCCCGCGAAGCGGACGAAGGCGCACAGGAGGTCGATGCGGTCGGCGCTTTCGATTTCCCGCGCGAGCTCGGGCCCCACCTGGTAGTCGCGCCGGCCATTCACCAGCAGCCCGCTCTCCGAGAGGGAGAGGTGTGGCCGGAGCGTTGGACTCCGCGCCGTGAGGGCGCTCCCGCCCCGTCGCGCCTCGCGCAGCAGGTGAGCCTCCTCGTACACCTGGTCCGTCATGAGGACGGTGTCGTCATTCCCCGCCTTGCTCAACAACGTGATGAGGTCATTGGCGAGCCGCACGCTGAGGAGCGTCTCGTAGAGTCCAGGCTCGAGCCCGGAAGGCATGCTTGGCATCAACGCGGAGCCTACGACAGACAGGACTCCGCTGAGGCCCCCTCCCCGCCCTGGATTCTCACAAACCGGGACCACCCACACGATGCGCAGAAAACACCACACGCAAAGTCCAATTTACCATGAAAATCATGTAAACCCTTCGAAACAAACAAGTACGCGGCCACGGGCTGCGCGATGGGGCGTATGCAAAAGCTCTCAATGGCAGTTGTGATGTTGTGCGGAACGCTGGTGTCCGGATGCCAGGGCGCGGAGGAGGAGCAGCAGCAGCCGGCCCTCGCGCAGCCTGACGGTGCAGGCAACGCGGCGTCCGTCGCCACCTCGCGCCAGGCGGTCATCTCCCCGGAGCTGGAGGCGGCGCTCGCGTGTGTCGAGACCTACGCCAACGCGGGGACCTGCGACTGGGCGCACTGGAGCGAGCTGTGGGAGGCGTGCCAGACCTACGAGCACCCGGAGCTGGAGGACGGCGTCTTCCTCGACGAGGTGCAGTCAGAGAATTGCACCGCGGCCAACTGGTCCACGCTGCGGGCGCAGCTCCTCGCCCCCCGCACGGAGCTCGTCCGCGTGCGCGACAGTTGCAACGGTGACGCCCAGGTGATTCAGGAGGCCGAGGCCAACGGCTGCTACACGCTCACGGAGACCGCGGGCGCATCCTACGTTGACGTGCCGCTCGGCAAGAGCGTGACGCTGCATGCGGGCACGAGCTGCAGCGGCGACTCGGTCACCGTCGAGACGGACTCGAGCCTCTGTGAGACTTCGTTTGACAGCGGCGCCAGCGCTGACGACAACGTGCGCGCATTCCGGGTCGAGGACGTCGTGGCCCCCTCGTCGCCGTACCGCTACACCTGCGCCGACGATGAGCCGACGTGCGTCCAGAACTTCAACAGCAGACTGGGCGCCATCAACAAGAAGCTCACCGTCAGGGTCGTCCGGATGACCCTGGCTGGCAGGACGACGCCTTCATTGACCGCCATCCGGAACAGCGTCCGCGACCTGAGCGACTACTACGCCACCGCGTCTCGCAACCAGGTGAGCCTGGAGATCATCGGTTCGCAGACCGTGCAGGTGACGAGCAGCAACTGCGGGAAGGCCAAACAGCAGGCCATCCAGAAGTCCCAATCCAACGCGTTCATGACCGTGTACGCGCTGCCCAGCGGGATGTGCTCCACCTCGAACGCCGGCGGGCGCCGCATCTTCCTGAAGGGCAACCTGTTCCGGGACTACGCTCACGAGGCGGGGCATGTCCTCGGACTCGGGCACGGCAACCGGCGCGACCCCACGACCGGCAAGCAAGTCCCCTACGGCGACTCGAGCACGTACATGGGCAGCAATGCGTCGGACAACTACAACCTCCCGCAGCTCCACTGGCTGGGTTGGACGAAGAAGGAGGAGCTCGTCAAGGTCAACTCGGCCATCGACAACGGAGGCTCCATCGACGTCACCCTCCGCCCCGTGGGCGCCAACGCCGACAGCACCAGCGACCTCCCGCTGGGCGCGGTCTGGGAGGTCCCTGGCACCGAACAACGGCTGTTCATCACCGTGCCCAAGCCGCGCGTCACCAACTCGAACCAGATTGAGGGCGGCACCGTGTTCGTCTACCGCGCCTCCAGGGCCGTGGGCTGCACGGGCATCTGCCTGGGGACGCTGCAGGTGGCGCGGTTCAGCGCCAAGTCCAACAATGAGCATGAAGCGAGCGGCATCTTCATCCAGCCGGTGACCTACACCAGCCACTTCGTCCAGTCAGATGGGAAGCGCGTCGAGGTGTTCACCTCCGTCACGCTGCGCATCAGGCGGTAGCGCCCAGCCTGTCGCCGGAGTCGGGCAAGTTCATGGAGGATGCCAAGAGGCGGCGCCAGTCGCTCTGACGACTGGAGCCGCCCTGCCCCACGGCCCCTGCACGGGGAAGCGGAGGCTCAGGCTACCCGAGGACGCAGACCCCCGACGAGCAGGTCTTCGCCGCCGGACAGACAACGCCGCAGGCGCCGCAGTTGTTCACGTCCGACGACACCTCCACGCACTGCCCGCCACACTGCACCGAGGGAGCCGGGCAGGAGCCACCCACGCAGTCATAGCCACCCGGCGTGTTGACGCACACCTGGCTGGGATTGCACGCGGCGGTCCCGTTCACGCATTCATCAATGTCCTGACACGTCCAGCCATTGCCCGAGTAACCAGGCCTGCACGTGCAAGTGTAGCTGCCCGGAGTGTTCGTGCAGAACGCATTCACCGAGCACTGCGCGGTGCCATTCATGCATTCACTGACGTCATGGCAGACGCTGGGCTGCGTGCCCTGACAGGTGTAGCCCGGCTCCACGTGGCAGGCGCTGCTACAGCCATCCCCCGGCACCCGGTTGCCATCGTCACACTGCTCCGAGGCGCCCACCCGGCCATCGCCGCAGGTGGCGCCCGCGCCGCCGCCCGTGTCCTCCACGGCGTCCAGGCCGTACAGCGAGGCCAGCCCGCCCCGCAGCCGCACGTAGCGGTACGGCGTGGCGCTGCTGAAAGGCACCAGCGTGGAGTGCGTACCCAGCCCCAGGTCCAGCAGGTTCGCCTGCCCCGTGCTGATGATGCTCATGTCCGCGCGAAGGAACTCCACCTGGGCAATCACCGCCAGCGAGATTCCCTGATAGTAGATGCGCAGCGGCCCCGTGCCCTCCTCGCCCAGCCCCATGTCCAGCAACAGGGAGCCTCCCAGGAGGCCCAGGAAGGTGGCGGCGCTCCCATCTGGCGCGCCCACGGCGTTGTTCGGATTGAGCACGGCGAAGACACCGCGCTGGACCACGGCGTCGGCGTACCGGTCTCCCGCCATCGCGGACACGGCGTCCGCTCCCACCTCGGCGCCCACCGGCACCTCTTCGGAGACAAGGGCCTCCTGCTCCAGCTCAGGACCACACGCACCCATCATTCCGAACGCCAGCGCCGCGCTCAGCCATCGCCACAGGGGGGTCACTCGACGGGTCTTCATTGTCTTGCTCCATTCCACTTGGACTTGGGGGTTGGCGGCCCGGCATGAAGACAACCACACCGGATGACCGCCAAGACAATGAACGCACGAAGGCCCGCCCCGGCTTTATACACACGCCTTCCGCCCCCCGGCGCGTGTGCCATTGGACAGCCTTTCCGCCAGATAGCGCCGCGACGAACGCCAGGTGACACCCACCCTGGACACGAAGGCTGAGACCTTCGTCCCAACACGCCTCAGCCTTCTTGATTCCTGGGAACGGAGAGAGGAAACGCGGCGTCGCGCACGCTCAATCCCAGCCGCGAAGCTGGAGGCGGACCCGATGCACGAGCAGCTCCCACTCCTGGCGCTTCAGAGTCGTCAGGACACGACCCCCAATGAGCGTGAGGCCAGCAAGCGTCATCACCACGAAGCCGATGCGGTGGTCCTTCAGCCCGGCGTCGAGCAGCGTGGCCGCGACATCCAGCGTGAGGAACAGGGCCCCCAACGCCAGGTAGGCGCGAATCTGGAACACCATGCCCGCCACGACGCCGAGCAGGCACACTCCGCCAAAGACGAGCGCATACATGCCGTCGGGAGACTGGCCCACCTGGACCGCCATGCGCGCGGCCGCGGGCACATACAGCAACAAGCCCCCGAGGATGCGCACCGTGTTGCGCGCGGCGTGCGGCAGGCTCTCCGCGAAGAGCTGGCCCAACATCAACAACAGCAGCCCCATGGGCGCCAGGTAGATTTCCAGGCCCTCCAACCCAAACGCCAGCGCGGAGATGAGCAGCGCGAAGTTGCACGCTGCCGCGGCGAACGCACCGAACAGCCGGCTGCGCTCCACCGCGCCCAGCGTCGCGTACAGGAGGCCGGAGCCGCCCGCGAGCAGCGCAGCCTCTTGCGTCGCCTCGCCTGGCAGCACCAGCGCCATCCCCATGGGCAGCAGCGCCGCGAAGCGTCGGGTCGCCGCCTCCACGGGCTGCACGCCTGCCCGCCGGGCCAGCACCGTCACGCCCACCAGGATGAAGCCCAGGGCCAGCGCGAAGAGCGCGTCGTGCTCGGCGCGCAGGCCCGGTGCATACAGATTACGCACCAGGGCGTAGACCCCGACCACCGCTGTCTGCACGAAGTAGACGTGCCGGCCGGTGTGCTGGCTCCAGGCGCAGTGCAGCGCCACCAACACCAGGATGCCGATGGAGGCGGCGGCCAGCGTGAGGGCGCTGTCGGAGGCTGTGCCCCCCACCGCCAGGGCCGCGAGCATCAGCCCGCTCACCACGAGCCCGGTGTCACGTCCCCACGCCAGGCCGCCCGCGACGTCCGGCCGGCGCCTCCGCACCCACTCCTGGGCGGCATGGAGGGCCAGCACGCCCACCGAGGCAGCCAGGGACAGGGCCGCGCCATGGACGATGAAGAGCTGGCCATAAGGCAGCGTCGGACCGACGCGGCCCGCGCGAATCGAGAGGACGGCCATGAGCGAGGCGACAAAAGTGCCGCCCACCCCCCAGGCCCCCAGCGTCGCGACGAGCGAGGCGAGCGTGCCCTTCCACTGAAACGCCGCCACGAGCACGGACGCGGCGACGAGCGCCAGCGTCACGGGCAACGCGGGAGAGACCATCCAGCTCCCGCCCATGCTCAGCAGCATCTCCCCCAGGAGGTTGAGCGCGGCCAGCGTCGACGACGGCGTGCCATTCGTCGCCAGCGCGTACACGAGCCCGGCCAGCAGGTAGATGGCCATGGCCTGGTGGATGCGCATGCGAGCGGCGCTCTCTGGCAGGCCCCTGCGCCGGACAAGCCACGGCCCCAGCGTCACCACCGCCAGCCCCACCAGCGCGAGCACCGGGCCGGGCCACACCTCGAAGATGTCCACGCGGTGCGCCAGCGCGTGGACCAGCAGGAGGATGCTCGCGCCAAGCACACCGCGTCCCTGCGCCCTGGCCCCTCCGAGGAACAGCACCAGGCCGGTGATGCAGACCAGGCCCGCCGCCGTGAGCCCGGGCTGGAAGAGGGCCGCGAGGAAGACCGCGCCCACACTGAGGACCGAATGGCGCCGCAACAGGTGCTGGAAGGACTCGGGCAGCCCCCGGAGCGAGGCCACGGCGTAGACGAGCCCCGCGGCGGCGATGCCCGCGAAAGCCCGCTGCCACAGCAGGAACACCGTGTCTCCAGGCGCGAGCCACGCGGCCTTGTCGAGCCAGTGCAGGGACTCGGCGCCGATGCGCACCCACATGCCTTCGGACGACCCCGAGGGCGTGAGCCTGGGCCCGAGCAGCGACTGCCTCGCGGCCCAGAGCGCCGCGCCGGGCAGGCCGAGCCAGAGCCCCACGCTCGCGAGCCGCACCGAGCGCGCGGACACCGAGAGCAGCAACATCAGCACCGCGGGCCCCAGCAACATCAGGGGCGGGATGAGGGCCAGCGCACGGGACGGACGGGGCAGGCCAACGAGGAGCGCGCCTTTCAGGAGCACACAGGCCAGCACCGCCACGCCCAGATGGGGAACCCAGTGGTAGAGCGTGCCGTGACGAGGCTTCTCCAGGAGCCTGGCGACCCAAGGACCGAAGCGCCGTGTCGCCAACGCGACGCCCCAGAGCGCGACGCCGATGAGCGAGGTCCGCAGGGCGGCGACGTCCGGCGGCGACGGTCGGCCCGCGCGGTTGACCAGGGCGGTGAGCGCGATGAGCCCCCCCAGCGACGCGAGCGTCACCACCGAGCCGCGCAGGTGCCAGGCCTCGAAGCCGCGCGACACGAAGGCCACGAGCGCGACCAGGAGGAGCAGACCGGCCGCGAGCAGGCACGTGGCGCGCTCGGCGTCCGTGGGCCTGGACAGCCACGCAGCCAGCGTGAGCGTGGCGACGAAGACCTGCACCAGCGCCACCGTGGCGAAGCCGTCCGTGAAGAGCGGCAGCCCTCGCGCCCCGAACGGGAGCCGGAAGAGGTCGAGCACCCGCCTGCTCCAGGGGCTCGGAGCGGCGCCCGTCGCGTCAGTGGGGACGGGCGTGCGGCCGCGAAGCGCCGCGAAGGCCGCGAAGCCTAGCGCCAGGGACGCGGCGACGAGGGCGGCTCGGGCGGACGCGAAGTCAGAGACGGTGCCCGCCACCTGGGACACCGCGAGCGCGAACCCCGACGCCGCGACGACCCCGACGAGCCGGCTTCCGTCCCGCCGGACACGCAGCAGCAGCCAGGCCGTGATGACGGCCGTGGGCAGCGCGGCGAGCACGCGGCCAGGCAGCCCGAAGGCGGACGACAGCACGTCCGGCGCCACCGGGGTGGCGTCCACGGCCATCAGGACTCCCGCCGCGGCCAGGCCGAGGGAGAGGTCATCCAGGGGCAGCAGTCCGTCTTGCCGCGAGCCCCGCCGGGCCCACGCGGCCTGGACGAGCCCCAAGGCACCGTAGAGCCCGCTCACGAGCGCGAAGACGGCCAGGCGGCCCCAGCTCCCCTCCAGGCCCGGAGTCCCCTGGGCGCAGGCGAGCACACCGAAGAGCAGACCCGCGCCGCCCAGGTAGTGCAGGCCCCGCCAGCGCCAGCCGCCAGCGACGTGCGCGGCCCCGGCGATGACGAGCCCCGTCATCACCCGGGCCCACGGCGACTCGGAGCGGCCCACCTGGGTCACCAGGGGCATCGCCACCAGCGCGCCGAGGACGGTCCAGGCGAGCAGGCGGATGCGCAGCCCCGGGAAGGCGCTCCACCGCGCCAGCAGCATCAAGCCCGCGACCGCCACCGTGCCGCCGAACACCCACCAGCCCGGGTCCGCGGGCGCCAGTGTGCGCGCGAACAGGGCTCCGGCGAGCAGCGTCGACATCACCAGGAGGTGCACCAGGGCCCGCCGCCGGGGCTCCAGCAGGAAGAAGACCCCCGCCGCGAGGAGCGGCGCGAGCGCCGAGGCGAAGTCGACCTGCAGGTCCCCTCCCGGCTGGACGGCGAACGCGCCCAGCGCCCCCGCGAGCGCGCCGCTGGCGAGCACCGCGCAGGCGACCACCTCCAGCACCGGGCTCACGCGTGGGTGGGACTCGCGCGCGGCGTCGGTGGTCGCGGCCACGACGATGACGGTGGCCAGCGCCTGCGCCCACAGCGTGAAGCCGGCGAACAGTGCGCTGCCCGGCTCCAAGGCGTCGAAGCCCGACGGCGCGCTCGCCACGCCGAAGACGGCGAGCCACAGCGCGCCATAGAGCGCGGCGCTGGCGCCCACGAGCGCCGTGTTCTCCGACGTCGGCCCGCGTGCGCGCCAGGCCGTGGTCCCCAGGGCCACCACGCCCACGCAAGCACACAGCGCGCGCAGCCAGGGCGCGTCGTCCAGCGCCATCAGCGGCAGCCCGGCGAGCAGTGAGGGCAGGAGCGCCACCGCCAGGGACGTCACCGGCGTGCCATGCAGCAGCCGTCCCGCCGACCGCAGCGGCACCAGGCCCAGCGCGGCGACACCGAGCGCCACCGCGGAGCCGAACCCGGGTGACAGCGCGAACAGCGACGACAGCGCGATGAAGGAGACAGGGAGCAGCGCGAGTCCGATGCCCGCGAGGACCCGGCCGACGGGCATGGAGCGCCGGGAAAGGAACACCCCCAGCCCGATGAAGCCCGCGTGATAGCCCCACAGCGCGCCCGTGACGAGGAGCTGGCGCGGAACCCCACCCAGCGCGCGCCAGGCCTCGCGCACGCCCATGAGCGAGCCGCCCAGCACGAGCATCGCGCCGAGGAACCACCAGATGAACTCCTGGAACCGGGGGGTGCTCTCCGGCTGCGCGTCGAGCGCCACGACGGCCTCGAGCCCCCCGCCGAGCGGGCTCGACGCATCCCGGGTGAAGAACGTCTGCCCGGAGTCCAGCGCGGCCCCCAGGTCATCCGCCCCCGCCTCCGGGTCATGCGGGTGCCCCCGATGCTTGCGCTCCTTCCGCGCCCGCTCCTCCTTCGCGGCTTCGTCCAGCGAGCGCGCGAGCGCCGCGCCCCAGCCCCACAGCCGCGAGCCTCCCGCGTTTCGAAGCGAGCTCGCGACACTGTCCGCCCAGGCCTCCGCGCGCGTCGCCGCGTCCACGGGAGGGGCGGACACTGGCGCTGGGAGGCCGTCAGCGGCAGCGTGTTCGACTTCCGCCACCACCGGCGTCCCGGCGTGAAGGTCGTTCGCGGCAGGCGTCAGGGACTCGGCGAGCCGGGCCGCGGTGACGCCATCAATGACGGCGCTGGCCTGCCAGCCTTCGATGTGCCGCCGCAGGGTCTCCCTCACGAGCGCGTCGAGCTGCGGCGCGGTGGCGGGCACGAGAGGGGAACCGCACTCCTGACACATGGCACCCGAGGCCACGTCGCGGAGCCGGGCACAGACTTGGCAGATCATGATGCGACAGCATAGCCTCAATCCCCCCCGCGCTCGGTGGATGCTCGCGAACAGAAGGAGCAGTCCCCCGAGCTACGGGGCGAGGACGGAGCAGCGTCCACCCGCTTCAGCAATCCCGGGGGCAGGTGAGCTCCTCGAAGGGAGCGCAGACCCCGTCACCGCAAGCGGTCGAAGGGTAGCAGTCCCAGGGACACGTGCTGGGCAGCTCGCGCCCGTTGCAGACGCCATCGCCGCACTCGGAGCCGCAGTCCACGGGGCAGTTCGCGGAGTGCTCGCCACCGCCGCAGATGCCATCTCCACACCAGGCGGGTATGCCGCAATCCTGGGGACAGGTGTTGGACGTCTCACCTCCGTTGCAAGCGCCATCGCCGCAGTAAGGGGGGCCGCAGTCCTCGGGACAGGTGTCCGCCGTCTCGGTGCGAGCGTCGCAGATACCGTCACCGCACAAGATGAGCACACCACAGTCCTGAGGACAGCTGCGGGAGGTCTCGCGCCCGGAGCACACATGATCCCCGCAGAAGTCGAGCGAGGCCTCCGACCGCGCCAACTCCTGCTCGGCCTCCACGGGCCCACATGCAGCGAACAACCCCAACGACATGCCAGCCACCAACATGACCAGACGCGCCTTCATGTGTGCCTCCTTGAAAAATGGAGCCGCACATATCAGCGCATCCTCAATCAATAGACAATGCCGAGCGGAGCGCGGCAAGCGCGGGCAACCCGGGAAGGCCCCTCGCCGCGACACATGGCGCGGCGAGGAGCCGGGGCCCATCAACGCATGACGTCAGCTACGGCACCCCGGGGTACGTGAAGGACGCGACATGCGACGGGTGGCCCGGGTAGCAGTCAGTCCCCGTGTCGCCGCTGACGACAGCGCCCCAGTAGATGAGGTACGGCTGGTCGAGCCGCAACACCGTGACGGTATACGAGACGGGGTCCGCCGCGCTGGGCGGAGGCGAGTAGCTGGCCGCCTTGAAGCAGACGTCGTAGGTGCCAGCCGGCGGGATGGCGCTGGTGCTCCAGATGACCCGCTCCGGCCCCCACCCCGATGACGCGGTCAGGTCCAGCGCACCGAAGTCCGTCCCAGCGTCGGGCCCGGGGTTGCCGCCGTGGATGACCTTCCCCGTGGGCGTCCGGACGACGAGGTTCCCATCGCCGAAGCGCGCCCACGACGTGGCGATCTGCAGCCGAAGGCCCTCCTCCACGCAGACGCCCTGCGAGCAGGTGTCCTCCGCGCCACAGACATTGCCGCAGGCGCCGCAGTTGGACGCATCAGACGACAAATCCACGCACTGCGCGCCGCACTGCACCGTGGGCGGCTGACAGGCGCCGCCCACGCACTCGTAGTTTCCGGGCGTATTCACGCACAGCTGTCCCGGCTGGCACACGGCGGTCCCATTCGCGCACTCGTCAATGTCATCGCACGTCCAGCCATTGCCGGAGTAGCCCGGCAGGCACGTACAGGTGTAGCTGCCCGGCGTGTTCGTGCAGCTCGCGTTCACCGAGCACTGCGCCGTGCCATTCGTGCATTCGTTGATGTCCGCGCAGACGCTGGGCGCGCCGGAGCAGGTGTAGCCCGGCTCCACCTGGCAGCCCCCGCTGCAGCCGTCTCCCGGCGCCACGTTGCCATCGTCACACTGCTCCCCTGCGTTCAGCTCGCCATCGCCACAGATGGCGCCGCCACCGAAGCCCGTGTCCTCCACGGCGTCCACGCTGAACAACGAGGCCAGCCCGCCACGCAGCCGCACGTACCGGTAGGGCGTCGCGTTGCTGAAGGGCACCAGCGCGGAGTGCGTACCGATGCCCAGGTCCAGGAGCGCCGCCTGTCCCGTGCTGATGAGGCTCATGTCCGAGGCGAGGAAATCCACCTGGGCAATCACCGCCACCGCCAGCCCCCGGTAGTAGATCCGCAGAGGCCCCGTGCCCTCTTCTCCAACGCCCATGTCCAGCAACAGCGCGCCCCCCAGGAGGCCCAGGAAGCTGGCGACGTTCCCATCCGGCGGTCCCACGGCATTGTTGGGATTGATGACCGCGACGATACCGCTCGGGACGACCGCGTTGGCGTAGGGGTCATTCACCTTCGATACCTTGCTCGAGGCCCGCTCGACCTCCGACTGCGCCTCCTCGGAGACGAGGGGCTCCTCCTCCAATTGGGGCCCGCACGCTCCCAGCATTCCGAACGCCAGGGCCGCGCACATCCAATGCCAATTGGGGGTCACTCGACTGCCATTCATTATCCTGCTCCATTCGATTTGTACTGGGGGATGGCGGCGTGACAAGCAGACAACGAAACAAGGCCGCCAACACCAAGCTAGGCACGAGGCCCCGGATGCAGCTCAAACGCACGCATGTCACCCCGGAACTCGCATGCCATTGAACAGCATTTCCGCCAGAGGCCGCCGCGACGAACGGCACGCGACACCCATCCTGGACATGAAGGCCGAAGCCTCCGCGCCCAGCGCGAGCAATGACTCTCAATTCTCAGGACTGGAGAGGCACCATTGAAGGCGCGAGTGAGGATACAGCGGCGGCACAACCGCGAGCGTCGAAGAGGAAGCCGTCCTTGATTCACGCGAGGAAGCGCGGCCCTTCTGCGACAACGAATCCTACTGGATTGACTTCTATTCGGACGCGAGCCTCACGTGTTGGGTCTGCTTCAAGCCCTGCGGTCGCAACGAGACGGCGCACATCACCAGGCGACAGACGGCTTTCGCCGTGACGGACGTCTACTCCGTCTGCCGTTAGCAGCCTTTGTCTCCGTTTCCACCAGGAACGCCGGCGGCGGCGCGATGCGTCATCCGGCGACGCAATCCATCCCAACCCACCGGGTGTCAAAAACACACCATTTACAATACGTAAAAACCCTCATACACACCGCACGTCTCCAATTCGGGGACAACTCGCAATGAGGGGGAAGTCATGAAGAAGTTCAATACGTTGGGAGTTGTGGGTCTGCTGTCTCTGGCCGCCGTGGGCTGCGGCGGGGAGTACACGCCGGAGGAAGAGCAGGCCATGCAGCAGCCGGAGCTGGGCGATGTGGCGCAGGCCGCGGAGTACGCGACCATCGACGCCATGCAGACACGTGATTTCTCGACGTGGCTGTTCGGCTCGACGCCGTTCATCATCGAGAACCTGTCCAGTACCCACTCGACGCCCTACTACGCGTACTGCGGTGGCAACTCCACCTCCGGCACCATCGCCGCGGGCGCGACCATCACCGGCAGCCTGATGTGCAACTGGCCCGGTTCGCGCCTGTACGTCCGCAACAACGGCACGCTCACCGGCAACCAGCGCCTCTACGTCACCACGTACTGAGCCACGTAGCCCCGCCATCCGGATGGCGCACTGGGGGAGCCCTCTGCAGGGGGTTCCCCTTTTTCACGTCCGCCCGGCCCTTGACTGAACGTGCATTCAGGCCCACGGTGCGCCCATGAAGGCGCGCCCCATCGACAATCCGCCCAACCCGTGGGCGAGCACCGAGGTGGAGTACCTGGACGAAATCCCCCCGTCCAAGCTGGAGGTCTTCGAGGACCATAGCCGGCAGGTGCTGTCCCACAACGACAGCCCGGACGTGGGGTTCAGCTGGAGCGTCAACCCGTACCGGGGCTGCCTCCACGCCTGCGCGTATTGCTACGCGCGGCCCACGCACCAGTACCTGGACCTGGGCGCGGGCACCGACTTCGAGACGAAGCTGGTGGTGAAGCCCCGGGCGCCGGAGCTGCTCCGCGAGGCCTTCGAGAAGCCCTCCTGGAAGGGCGAAACCGTCGTCTTCAGCGGCGTCACCGACTGCTACCAGCCGCTGGAGGCCTCGCTGCGCCTGACGCGCGCCTGCCTGGAGGTCTGCGCGGACTACCGGAACCCGGTGGGCATCATCACCAAGGGCGTGCTCGTCGAGCGGGACCTGGACGTCCTCCAGCGGCTGGCCCGGGACGCGCGCCTGTGGGTCAGCGTCAGCCTCCCCTTCCACAACG
Source organism: Myxococcus sp. AM009 (assembly GCF_013372605.1). NCBI lineage: Bacteria > Pseudomonadati > Myxococcota > Myxococcia > Myxococcales > Myxococcaceae > Myxococcus > Myxococcus sp. AM009. The sequence goes on along the minus strand of NZ_JABXEP010000013.1, from coordinate 36,467 downwards.
CGGAGCTGGCCCGGGCCATGGAGCCCCATGCGGCCTCCCCCAAGCGCCGGCTGCTGACCATCCGCCGGCTCACCGAGGCGGGCATCGACGTGGCGGTGTCGGTGGCCCCCATCATCCCGGGCCTCAACGACGAGGACATCCACCGCGTGCTGGCCGCGGCGCGTGAGGCCGGCGCCACCCGCGCGCATCACACGCTGGTGCGGCTGCCTGGCCCGGTGCAGGACGTCTTCGCGGAGCGGCTGCGCGCGAAGCTGCCCCTGCGCGCGGAGCGGGTGCTCCACCGTATCCGGGGGACTCGCGGCGGGGCGCTCAACGACAGCCGCTTCAAGCACCGCATGCGCGGTGATGGCCTCTACGCGGAGACCCTCCACCGCCTCTTCCACACGTCGGCGCGCAAGGTGGGCATCCGCGCCTCCTACGTCACCGAGGACGCTCCGGACACCTTCCGGCGCCCGGAGCGCAAGCCGCCGCCCACGCCGCAGCTCAGTCTCTTCTGAGCGCGCACGCGGGCGGCGGGCGTCATTTCCGGAGGGCTTGAACCACCGTGATGAGGATGACGGAGCCCACCGTCGCCACCAGCAGCGACCAGAGGTTGAAGCCCGTCACGCCGGTGCCGCCCATCAGACTGAAGACCCAGCCACCAATCATGGCCCCGACGATGCCGGTGGCGATGTTGGCGAACATGCCCATGCGGGCGTTGGTGCCCTTGATGATGCTGGCCAGCCAGCCCGCGATGCCACCCAGCACCAACCACGTACAGATACCCATGACGACCTCCTTCGTGCCCTCCGGTTGCTATCAGACCTCCCGCCCTCGCGCAGCGGCCGGCCGTCTTCCTCGTGTACGCACGGGCCCCGGAACCCATTGCCTCCGGCCCCTGAAACGGCGATGCCCCGTGCCTCCCAGGGAGACACGGGGCAGCCGCGGCGCTTCGGATTCGCGCGCCTGACGTCACTCAGTCCTTGCCGAGCATCCCGTCACGCAGGCTGCCGTCCACCGGGTTCTTGCCCACGAAGACGGAGAACAGCGCGTCGGAGAAGTCCTTGCCCTCGACGGAGATCTCCTTGCCCGTCTTGCTGGACACCTGCGTGCCCTGGCCGGGGACGTAGGTGAGGATGAGCTCGTCACCCTTCTTCACGTCCGGGATGGCCGCGTTGAAGGTGTCCAGCTTGGGCTGGAGCTCCGCCAGCTTGGCGCCGGCGTTCTTCTTGAAGCCGTCGCCAATGGCCTCGACGATGGTCTTCTTGTCCAGGTCCCGCAGCATGTACATGCGCACGCGCTTCACCTGGTCCGAGCTGATGATGGCCGCGCCGTCCTTGGACGGCGTCTCCAGGTAGAGCCCCGCAGTGTAGACCTTGAACACGAACTTGCTGCGCAGGCCCACGCCGTTGAGCTTCAGCTCCTTGCCGGCGACGGTGGCCGTCTCCGGGTACTTCACCCCCGCGACGTCCTTGGCGAAGGCCGGGGCTGCGAGCATCAGGGACAGCACGACGGTGGTCAGCGTGGCTTTCATGAATCCTCCGGGTGTGGGTAATCCGTGCGGTTGGACGCAGCCTACCCGCGCGTCTTCACGAAATGGTCCATGAAGGCGACCAGCGTGCGCACATTCTCCACGCTCACCGCGTTGTACATGGAAACGCGGATTCCTCCGGCCGTCCGGTGCCCCTTGAGGCCCACCATTCCTTGCTGCTTCGCGTCAGCAACGAAGGCCGCCTCCAGCGCCTCCGTGGGCAACTGGAAGACAGCGTTCATCACTGAACGGGACTCACGCTCCACCGGCGCGCGGTAGAAGTCCGGGTGCCGGTCCACGGCCCCGTAGAGCAGCGCCGCTTTTTCCCGGTTCCACTGCTCCAGCCGCGGCAGACCGCCGACGGAGTCGATCCACTCCAGCACGTTGCGCACCAGGTAGACGGCGAAGGACGGCGGCGTGTTGTAGAGCGAGTTGTTCTCCGCGTGCGTCGAGTAGCGGAAGATCTTCGGGATGTCCTTGCGCCCGCTGGCGAGGTAGTCCTTGTCGGCAATCACCACCGTCACGCCCGACGGGCCCAGGTTCTTCTGCGCGCCGGCGTAGATGAAGCGGAAGGGGCGCACGTCGAACTTCCTCCAGAGGAAGTCCGAGCTCATGTCGGCCACCAGCGGAACGCTTCCCACCTCCGGGAAGTCGTGCCACTGCGTGCCGAAGATGGTGTTGTTGCTCGTCAGGTGGACGTAGGCTGCCTTCGGGTCCAGCCGCAGCTCGTCCTGGCGCGGAATGCGTGTGTAGCGCTTGTCGGGCCCCACCATGCTGGCGGCCATCCTCGGGGCGCCGTAGTACTTCGCCTCGTCGAAGGCCTTCTCGCTCCACACCCCCGTCATGAGGTAGTCCGCGCTGGCGCCGGACGGCAGGAAGTTCATGGGCACCTGCGCGAACTGATGGGAGGCGCTCCCCGCCATGAAGAGAATCTGGTGGGTAGGGGGAACCTCCAGGAGCCGGGCCATCAGGGAGAGCGTCGCCTCGTGCACCGCCATGTATTCCAGGCTCCGGTGACTGTGCTCCATCACCGACATTCCGGACCCCTGGAAGTCGAGCAGCTCGTCGCGGGCACGCTCGAGCGCCGGAAGCGGGAGGCTCGCCGGGCCAGGATTGAAGTTGATGACGCGCATGAAAGTGTCCTTTAGGGAGATGAACAGCCGTGGGGGCATTCTTCTCCCCACCGCCCCCCTGAGTGCCAGCGGGAAGAAGCCCGCCCGCCTGCCCGCTGGGGGACGACATGGCAGCGGCCGGCTCTGTGGCCGGCGGGCGTTCACGAGGGTCAGGAGGACAGGTGGGTGCGTCGGAGGGACTGACGGAGTGGGTGCGGCGGGCATCGCAAGGGCAGGCGGCTGCCTACAGCGAGCTCTACCGTCGCACCCGTCCCCTGGTGACGCGGCTGGTGGGCGGCTTCTCCCAGCTGGACGCGGATGAGGTGGAGGACGTCATCCAGGAGACCTTCGTCCGGGCGTTCCGGGGGCTCCCCCGGCTGAAGGAGCCGGGGGCCTTCGAGTCATGGCTGCTGTCCATTGCCCGGAACCGGGCCAGGACGCGGCTGGAGCGGAAGTCCAGCACCCGGCGGCTGGAGGAGGACGTGGCGGACCCGGAGCCGGAGGCGGTCCCCCACCTCCCCGAGGCGCTGCAACTGGAGCGTGACATCGAGGTGGTGCGGCGGCTCATCGCGGAGCTGCCCGAGGGCGAGGAGAAGCGGACGGTGCACCTCTTCTACGTGGAGGGTGAGCTGTCCGCGCGGGAGATCGCGGAGAAACTGGGCGTGGGAAAAAGCGCGGTGACGATGCGGCTGGAGCGGTTCCGGTCTCGAATCAAGCGCGAGCTGCTGCGGCGAGTCCTCGCCGGCCGGTGGGAGTGAGGGTTCATGAAACACCTGGACGACGGCGCGCTGAGCGCCCTTTCCCGCCGAGAGCCCGAGGCCGTGGCGTACTTCGCCGGACACCTGGCGCACCCGTGCGAGACGTGCGAGGCGTTCCTCGCCACGCACCCGGGCCCGGGCCTGCTCGACGGGCATGTGGACGCGCTGCTGCTGGGGCTCGCGCCGCCCGGCGCGTCCGCCCCGCCCCTGGATGAAGTGGGCCTGGCGCGCGTGCGCCGCGCGCTGCGAGCGCATCGGCCCGCGGCCGGGCGCTGGGGCATGGTCGCAGGAGGGCTCGCCGCGTGCCTGCTGGCGGTGGTGTTGCTGCCCCGCATGCGGGCGGAGGCCCCCTCCAGCCAGGGAGGCACCGCGGCGGAATGGACGGGTGAGAAGGGGCGCCTGGCGCGCATCGCCCTGGAGCTGTCGGTGGTGGCACGCGACAGCGAGGGAGGCTTGCGGCGCCTGGACCCGGGCAGCCCGGTGAAGGATTCGGAGGTGTTGCTCCTGCGCTACCACGCCACCGAGGCGGGCACCGCCCTGCTCTTCGAGCAACGGCAGGGCGAGGCGCCGGCGCTGCTGGGCCGCTTCCCCCTGGTCGCGGGCACGCATGACCTGCAGGGGCCGCAGGGGCTCGCGGGCGTGAGCCTCGCGGGCGAGACCGGCCCGGTGACGCTGTGGCTGGTGGGCTCCGCCGGTTCGCCACCCGAGGCCGCGGCGGTCGGTGAAATGTTGGAGGGACGAAGGGGGGCGGGCTCCCAGGACCCGCTGGCCATCATCCGGTTCGACGTGAGCGTGAGAAGCAGCCAGAATCGTCCCTGAACGGTTCCACGTGAGGCGCCTCCTTCCCATCCTGCTGGCCTGTCTGGCCGCGTGCGCGACGCCCTCCTCCTCCGGAGAGAAGGGCGGGCTGGTGCCGCTGAAGCTCGATGAAGCGTCGCTGTCCAGCGCCTACAAGCCACGCCGGATGGCCCTGCTGGTGGGCATCGCCTCGTTCGACGATCCGCGCTGGAAGGGGCTGCGCTACACCGGCAAGGACGCTCGTGATCTCGGCGCCGCGCTGGAGGACCCCGCGCGCGGCGGGTTCGACCAGGTGCGCGTGCTCACCCGCCGCGAGGAGACGACCCGCGAGGCCATCCTCGGGGCGCTGCGGCAGCTCAAGAAGGAGGCGAACCGGCCCGACGACGTGGTGGTCGTCTACTTCTCCGCGCACGGAACGCTGGCGCGCGACGCGAAGGGCGAGCTGCGCCGCTACCTGGTCACCCGCGACGCGGCCTACCGGGACATTCCCCAGACGGCGCTGAGCATGGACGCGCTGAAGGCGGAGTTCGACGGGCTGGCCAGCCGGCGCCGCATGCTGGTGCTGGCCACCTGCCACAGCGGCAGCGGCAAGTCGTTGCTGCCCAAGGAACTGAAGGCGGAGCTGGAGGGCATCAAGTCCAGCTTCTACGCCCGGCCGCTGGAGGAGTCGTCGCGCGCGTCCATGGTGTTCGCCGCCTGCGACTGGGGCGAGACGGCGCGCGAGGACGAGAGCCTGCGCAACGACATCTACACCCACTTCCTCATCGACGGCTTGAGCGGCGCGGCGGACCGCAATGGTGACGGCGCCGTCACGGCCACCGAGGCGCATGACCATGCACGCCGCCGCACCTTCGCCTTCACCGAGGGGCGGCAGCGGCCGTCGGCGGAAATCCTGGAGGTGGGCGCGGACCCCGTGGTGCTCTCCGGCAGCATCACCCGGACGGGCCGCCCCGAGCTGTTCTCCTACAACCCGCGCCTGGATGGCTTCACGCTCAAGGTGGACGGCGAGGCGCGGACGGACCTGCCCGGCGGCGCGGCGGTGACGCCCGGCAAGCGGACGGTGGAGCTGACCAAGGGCGACGCTGTCCTCATGCGCCGTGACGTGGAGGTGGGCCAGGGGGACCGTCTGCCCCTGGAGCGCCTGCTGGCGGAGGCCTTCCCGCGGCGCTCGCTGTCGCTGCTGGGCGGCGTGTTCAGCTTCGCGGATGCCCGCAGCCGCACCGAGCTGCTGCCCATGTCCCCCGAAGTCGCCCTGTCACTGCGGCTGGAGGACCGGCCGCTCCAGGATTTCGGACTGCTCTTCGACGTGGCCTTCAGCACCGGCAACCGGGCCCTGCGGCTGACGCCGGGTAGCGAAGTGCCCTTCCGCTACACCACCGTCTCCGCGGGCGCGGCCCTCCCCTACCTGTGGCGCTGGGAGCGGCTGACGTTGTTCGCGGGGCCGCGTGTGGCCGGCCTGTACCTCAGGCGGTCCTTTGACGTAGAGGCTGCCGCCAACGGGCAGCGGTTCTTCACCGTCAGCCCCGGCGTGGTGGGCGGCATCGTATGGCGGGTGGGTGAGCGGCTGGAGCTGATGTCACAGGCCCAGTTCATGCTGACGTATGTCGTTGTGGATGGGCAGGGGCAGGCCGTGGGTTTCACGGGTGGCTGGGCCGGCGCGGGATATCGTTTTTGATGCGCTCAACATTTCACATCGCTGTGGCCGCGCTCGTGGCCTGCTGCGCCGCGGGCTGCGGCAACCTGGAGAACGCGCCCTTCCGGGTGGGCACCGTGCACGGGCAGCTCACGGAGAGCGACCCGTCGGTGGCCATGGTGTCGCTGGTGGCCCAGCCGGGAGTGAGCAGCCACGTCGACGCGGACGGGCGCTTCACCCTGGAGGACGTCCCCACGGGGCTGGCGGAGCTCTTCATCGTCGCCACGGCCGAAAAGGCCGCCCGCGTCCAGGTGCAGGTGCTGGGAGGCCAGTCCGTCCAGGTGCAGCCGGTGGCGCCCACGCCCGCGGGCTTCCTCGACCTGCGCGTGAGGGCGACCAACGGCTTCCGGCTGTCTGCGGCGGAGGTGTCCGTGGCGGGCACGCCCTTCCAGCGGCTGCTGCTGGACGCGCAGGGGCGGCTGCGCGTGGGGCCGCTTCCGGACGGCTGCTACTCGGTGACGGTGACGGCCCTGGGCTTTGCGGCCACCCAGGTCGAGGACTGCGCGGGCCCTGGCGAGAAGAAGCAGCTCAACGTCGACCTGGAGGTGGACGAGTCGCTCCTCGAGCAGGGCTGCCAGGAGATTGGCTGTGTGGAAGGCCTGGTGTGCGCGCCGAACAAGAAGTGCCTGGAGTGCTTCGGCAACTCGCACTGCGGCGCGGGCCTGACGTGCAGGGGCAACCGCTGCGAGGGCCCCGGCCCACTGTGCGCGCCCTGCACGGGCGACTGGCAATGCGCCGCGGGGACGCAATGCGAGGTGCTGCCCGAAGCAAGCGCCGCGTGCGTGGCCCTGTGTGGCGGCGACGATGATGACGACTGCCCCCCCACGCCCCAGGCCCTGCCGGCCGACGATTGCTCGGCGCGATGCGCGCCGGGCTTCACCTGCCAGTCCGGACGGTGCCTGCCGGATGCCGCGAACTTCGCGGGCTGCCATGCCCTGCGGCGGCTGGACGCGCCCTGCACCGACGACGCGAGCTGCCACGAGTTGGGGCTGCCCGGAGGGCGCTGCGTCAGCGGAGCCTGCACGGTGCCCTGCGCGACGGACCGCGACTGCCCGGGCAGCCGGCGGTGCGTGGCTTCATCGGAGGGCCCCGTCTGCCAGCCCGGAACGTGACACCGTGGCGCGCCAGGGACCGCGCTACGTGGGCACGGCGCCAGGCCTGGTGACGTCCCCCTGGCACTGAGCGCCCGGACAGCGCGGGCCCTTCAATCCCCGCCCCCCTCAGCCGGGAGGAGCACCAGGCCGTCGCGGCCGAAGCGCGTCACCGTTGCTCGCAGGTCGGCTTCCGCCGTGCCCGTGGCCGCCACCACGTCCGACAAGGCCAGCCCTTCCACCGCCATCTTCAGCACCAGCAGCGCCGGTGGCGTGGCGGCCATGTAGAGCGTCTTCAACTGCTCCGGGTGGCGCCACAGCAGCGCCAGCTCCGCGCCCGCCTCCGGTGACACCGCGGCGCCTCGAGCCCGCACGTACGCACACACGTGGAAGTCGTGCTCCAGCACCACCAGGGTGGGGTTGGCCGTCAGCCGCTCCACGCGCTCGGGAACAGGCTCCAGGGACGCGAACACCGCGAAGTCGGTCCACTCGAAGCGGGCCAGTGCGGGCACGAAGGGCGCCAATCCTCGCGAGGCCGCCGCGTCCGCGAGGAACTCGGGGAAGCCCTCACACAGGTGGTTGAGCTCATGGTGCCGCGCGGGCCGCGTCCGCGTGAAGGCCACCACCAGTCCGTCCCAGGCGTCCTGCCCCAGGGCCTGGCGCGTCAGCGGGAACACCTTGTCCAGCGCGGAGCGCACGTGGCCGCGCACGAAGCCGCCGTAGAGCGACACCCGCTCACGCGGCGCCTCCCACCCCGGGTGCCTCGCGTACAGCGCGGCCAGGGCCTCCGGGCCGGGCTCGGCGAGGTAGGCCCCCATGCTGTCGAAGAAGTCGCGCAGGGACGGCTTCATCGTCCGGCGACCTCTCGCAGCGCCGACCGCGCCACGTCCGCCTCGTCCAACACCGCGTCCAGGGAGGGAATGTCCTGGTCCCACTCGATGAGCGTCGCCACGGGGCCGGTGCGCGCCAGCACGTAGCGGTAGAGCGACCACACGTCGTCGCAGACGCGGTCGCCATGCGTGTCGACGATGACGTCCGGGTAGCACGTGTGGCCGGCCAGGTGAATCTGCACCACGCGCTCCAGCGGCAGGGCGTCCACGAAGGCCCGCGCGTCGTAGCCATGGTTGCGCGCGTTGACGTAGACGTTGTTCACGTCCAGCAGCAGCCCACAGTCCGCCTGCTCCACGACGTGGCGGAGGAAGTCCGCTTCGCGCAGCGTGCCGCCGGGCATCCGCGCGTAGTAGCTCGGGTTCTCCAGCAGGAAGGGACGGCCCACCCGGTCCATCACCTCGCGCACGCGGGGCACCACGTGGTCGACGGCGGCCTCGCTGAACGGCAGCGGCAGCAAGTCGTGCAGGTACACGCCGTCCAGCCGCGAAAAGCAGAGGTGGTCGGAGAAGAAGGGCGCCTCCACCCGCGCCACCAGCGCCGCCAGTCCCCGGACGTAGTCGTCGTCCAGCGCGTCCGGACCGCCGATGTTCAACCCCACGCCGTGGGGCAACACGGGCCACCGCTCCGCGCATGCGTCCAGCGCGCGCTGCGAGCGCCCACCCAGCGACAGGAAGTTCTCCGGGATGAGCTCCACCCAGTCGAGCGTCCGTCCGATGCGCGGCAGCTCCGCATAGAAGCTCCTGCGCAGCCCGATGCCCGCGCCCAGCGGCCTCAGCCCATGTCGCTGTGCGTACGTCACCACGGCGGAAGCCCTCTCGAGGCGTGGGAAACAACCCGGGCGGCGGTGGAGCTGCTCAGCCGCCCGGCGACGAGGGCCCGGGTTTCACCAGGCCCCCTGGGACTGCGGTCCGGCGGAACTACTCCTTCTTCTCGCCGCCGCAGGAGCCAGCGCCGCACGAGCCGGCGCCACAGCTACCCTCGGCGCCCTTCTCCTCGGTCGCGGCCGGAGCGGCCTCCTGCGCCTCCGTGGCACCGCTGCTCTCCGCGCCGGTCTCCTCGGCGGTGGCGGGCTCCATCTCCGCCGACTTCTTGGTCGCACAACCCGTGGCCAGCGCGGCCAGGGACAGGGTGCCGACAACCGCTGCAAGCGCCTTGACGTTCATGACTGAGACTTCCTTTCGGTACTGCGTGGGGGGTGCTGTGTGGAGGTCGCGGGTGCATTCAGGGTGTTTCGCCGTGGCTGCGCCGACCGACCACCGAATCACGCAACAGACTGTCTCGGGCGGGTACCAGCGAGACGCCGTTGGGTCCTTCCTGGACACCCAGCGCTTCTAGCAGACCGGCCTGCTCCGCAAAAGCGGGCCGCGGCAAGTGCCGCTCCAGCAGAGCATTGAACAGCGGCTGTCCCGCGACGGCATCCACCGCGGCACCAAAAGCCCCGAAGGTCGAGGAACTGCCGCGCGCCGCGAGCAACTCCAGCACGTCATCCAGCCCTTGCGTGTTTCCAGTGATACGGCGCAATTCCACATCCAGATGCAACGCGAAGAGCGCTCCCGTCCAATAGACAGCGAGTGAGAAGCGATCTTGAGACACGGCCTCCCGCATGGTTCGCGTGTCATTGCCCTCGCGCCCCCGAGCGAAGCCGCCCAGCAGTTCCTCCCAGGCGCGCCGCGAGTCCTGCCGTCCGGAGCGCGCACGCGCGACCTCCGTGTAGTAGGTGGCCAGTCCCTCCGACAGCCAGGACACGCGGGGCACGAAGACAGGATGGGTCAGGTGCAGCATCTCGTGGACGGCCACCCAGTCCCGCGCGAAGTCCTCCGGCCGCGCCTCCTGTCCCACGCTGATGGAGATGCTGGGCGGCGAGCTCCAGCGCACCATGCCGAAGACGCTGGGCCCCCGGTGCCCGGGCGCGGGGATGACCCGCACGGTGATGCGGGGATGCGGGAAGGCGCGCCGCACGGTGCGGACCTCCTCGGCGGCCTTGCCCAGCCAGGTGCAGACCGCCTCGTCGCGCAGGTGCGTGAAGTGCCCCAGGATGGCCACGTCCAGCACCGCGTCCGGCAGGCGCACCTGGCACCGGCGGCCTCCGAAGCCGTGGAAGCCCGAGTCCACCAGGTCCTCGCCGCGCAGCCGGTACACGCCATTTTCTCCCGGCTGCCACGGCAGCAATGCGTCGGTGCCCACCAGCGACAGCTCCACGCGCAGCCCCGGCTTCACCACCCGCGGCCGGATGAGGTACACGCGGCCCGCGACGTGCCGCGCATCGCCGTCCCCGGAGCCCTGGAAGAAGTCGGGGCCGCGCTCGCGAAGGGAGGCGTCCAGCGCGTAGCGGTAGCGCAAGAAGCGCGTCCCCCGCGGCAGCAGGACGCGGCCCTCCTGGACGGGCAACCGCTGGACGCCACCATCCTCCCGGTGCGCGGACACGGTCGTCACGGCGCCCGGCTGGCTGAAGAGGAACTCGCGCGGCGTGCCCCGCACCAGCACCACCTCCACGTCCACCGCGTGCTCGGGCTCACGCACGTAGGTGAGGTTGTAGCGCAGCGCCGCCGCATCCGCCCCAGGGTGGGGGCGCAGCGGCGCCTGACACGACAGCAGCGACAGACCAAGCAGGATGACGGCGGCGATTCGGGCCCGCATGCGCGGCGGCGCCCTCCTCCCCCTTCGCGGCCATCCATGCCCACCATCCATACGCGGCGAAGGTTCGCCTATCACGCGCCGGAGGTGAATCGTTCCCCGGCAGCAGGCGCCCCGCTCCGCCCCCCACCGTCGATCTGAAACCGAGCCCCGGGCGCTCCTTGTAAATCGGCGCTTCTTCCTTTGCCGAAACGTGACCCGAGCCCTGCCGCAACGCATCAGTAAATGCTTGACAAGGCGCTGCGGAGGAGGCGGCGGCAGGCTCCCCGCACGCCTCGGAGTTCAGCAATTTCAATAGGTTGAGCACACCAAAAGCCCCAGCTCCGACCGCAGTCCAGCCGGGCCGTCGCCAGGCCGACAGGGGACCTCCCGGATGAAAACGATCATTGCAAATCGGTAAATCGATTTGCAGAGTGGGTAAAGAGCCCGAGGCGCGCGCGGCCATTCGCGATCGCCTGGGGCATCAACGCATCCGGCCATGAACGACAACGCACTGAACGCCAACGTGGGCCTGAAGCTTCGGGGACTGCGCCTTGCACGGAACATCAAGCAGGCGGACGCAGCCAAGGACCTGGGCGTTTCCCCGGCGTACCTGAACCTCATCGAGAAGGGCAAGCGGGTGATGCCCTTCCCCCTGCTCTGGAAGGCCCTGCGCTACTTCGACCAGGACCCCGAGCAGTTCATGTCCACGCTGGGCGAAGGCCGCGTGGACGAAGCGCTCGCGAAGCTGCTGGACGAGCCGCTCCTCAAGAGCCTCGACATCGACCCGGAGTCGCTCCAGTCCCTCTCCGCGGAGCCGAAGCTCGCGGGCACGGTGGCGGCGCTCTTCAACCTCTACAAGAACACCCGCACGCAGTTGGAGAACGTGCTGGCGCAGCTCAACGTCGAGGAGCGCACGCGCGCCCAGGGCGGACTGGGCAACGGCGCCTCGCCCGGCGTGCGCTTCGACTACTCGCCCTTCGACGAGGTCAGCGACTTCCTGGAGAAGCACCGCAACTACTTCCCGGAGCTGGAGGAGCAGGCGGACGCGCTGCGCCGCGACGTGCGCCTGGAGCGGCAGCTCACCAGCGGCCAGCTCATCCGGCTGCTGGAGGAGCGCTTCGGCTACCGCGTCCTCTTCGACGACCCGTCCCCGTCCGGCTCGTCCGTGGTGCGGCGGTTGGACCCGGAGGAGCGGACGCTGACGCTGTCGCCCTTCCTCACCGAACAGCCGCTGAAGTTCCAGATTGCCGCGTCCATTGGCCTGCTGGTGATGGACCGCGAGAAGCTGATGGAGCGCGTGCTGGACGCGGGCCGCATGCGCCACGGGGAGACGCAGCGGCTCATCAAGGTGAACCTGGCCAACTACTTCGCCGGCGCGCTGATGCTGCCCTACGGGGACTTCTTCAAGGAGGTGCAGCGCACGCGCTACGACGTGGAGCTCCTGTCCAGCATCTTCGGCTCCACCTACGAGACGGTGGCCCACCGCCTGTGCAACCTGTCGGACCCGAAGCGGCCCGGGATTCCGTTCCACTTCCTGCGCGCGGACATCGCCGGCAACATCTCCAAGCGCTACAGCGGCACCGGCATCCGCTTCGCCAGCGGCGGCGGAAGCTGCGCCAAGTGGGCCGTGCACCTGGCGTTCCTCAACCCGTCCCAGCTGACGCGGCAGTACTCCATCATGCCGGACGGCACCGCCTACTTCTGCTTCGCCAAGGTGCAGCTCCAGCCGATCGAGGGCTCCATCGTCAAGGGCACCGCGTACTCCATTGGCCTGGGCACCCACGCGGAGAACGCCAAGTACCTGGCCTACGGCCTGCCCACGACGGACCTGCGCAAGGACGCCATTCCGTCCGGCATCTCCTGCCGCTTCTGCGAGCGCACCGACTGCAACCAGCGCGCGGCGGCCAGCTACCGCTTCGCCTTCGCCTTCGACGAGTACACGAAGAAGGACTGCTTCTTCTCCCCCATCCTCGTCCACGAGAAGGCCGAAAAGGCGGAGAAGGACCGGCACCCGGGCGCCCAGTCCCTGGCCGTGGCCGCCAACGGGACTGACGGGAGCGAGAAGGACGATTCGTTGGACAAGACCTCCCGCCGCCGCAAGGGTGGCGACGCCTGAGGCCCCAAATGCACCACCCGCCCGAAGACACCCAACGCACCCACATCCTCGACGCCATCCAGAAGCAGAAGAACGCGCTGGCGCCGCTGCGCATCACCGGCTCGCCCACCGAGGTGGGCCAGGGCCTGGTGACCCTGGCCGAGCTGCACGGCCTGCTGGAGGACCACGCCGCCAGCCGGCAGCTCTACGAAGAGGCGCTCGAGAAGTTCCTGGAGGCGAAGTACAAGCCCGGCCAGGCGCAGGCCCTGATGGGGCTGGGCGTGGTGAAGGCGAACTTCGAGGACCACCGGGGCGCCATCGAGCAGATTGCCCGCGCCGCCATGCTCTTCAACGAGTCCAAGGACCGCGAGGGCGAGGCCCTGGCCCGCGCCTGCATCGGTGAGTCCCTGCGCTCGCTGGGCCAGCCGGAGGCCGCCGAGGAGAAGTACCAGGAGGCGCTCATCCTCCTGCGCCAGACGCGCAACACGGAGCGGGTGGCGCGGCTGCTCATCGACATTGGCGACATCCGCATGGAGAAGGGCGAGTACGAGCCCGCCCGCAAGCGCTTCCTGGAGGCCGTGCCGCTGCTGGAGCAGGGAGAGGACCCGGAGGCGCTCGCGCTGGGCCACCTGCTGCTGGGCGAGTCCGAGGGACTGCTCGGCAACCACGAGGGCGCGCGCCCGCACCTGCTCCGCGCGGTGGAGCTGTACCAGGAGCTGCACGACCACGCGTACGAGGCCCGCGCCCGCTGGGACCTGGGCCTGTCCTGCTACTACCAGCAGGACTTCGCGGCGGCCCGCAAGCAGTTCGAGACGCTGCTTCCGCTCTACCAGGAGCTGGGGCAGCCGGGCGACGTGGCCAAGGTCCAGAACATCCTGGCCCACTTCACCGCGCGCGGCGTGTGAGCGCTCTTCCCTGACACCGGGGAGAGCGCCGTCACACGCGCGCTCCTCTAGGCTTGGATGCCGGCGCCCACGGCGACCGCGAGCAGCCCCAGCACGCCCGCGGCCATCGCCATGTAGCGCCACTCACCCCGCAGGCCCAGCAGCGTGCCCGCTACCGCGAGCCGCGCCACGGGCGTCACCAACAGCAGGGACGCGGCGCCCTTTCGCAATAAGTCGATGGCGACATGCACGCGCTCGGATTGGGGCATGACCTCCAGCCCCAGCGACACGACGAACATCCCGCCGCTGACCACCGCGCCGACGCGCAGCACCCGCGCAATCCACCGGTCGCCCACCACCGCGCGCTCACGGTGATGATGTTGCACCTGCTCCGCCGCCTCCGCGTCCGGTTGCGTCAGCGACGCGGCCCCTCCCGTGACTGCCACGTTGTGCGAAACGGCGGGATGCTCCGCCGCCACCGCCGACGCGGAAGCGCGTGCCGCTCGCGCCTCCTCGGGTTCACTCACTTCAGGATGCTCGGCCACAATCCCTCCCCTCCCTTCCACAGCATCTGTCCCGCGACCACCAGCAACACCACCGCGAACAAACGCTTGAGCACCGCCGTGGGCACCCTCGGCATCAGCCGACTGCCCACATATGCGCCTCCCAGGACACCCACCACCAGCGGCGACACCAGCGCCAGTTTCAGATGCCCCCTCAACGCGTACGCGGCAACGCTCGCGGCGCCGGTGACGCCAATCATCAGGTTGCTCGTCGCGCTGGCCACCTTGAACGGCACGTGCATGCCGTACGCCATCAACGGCACCTTGAGCGGCCCTCCGCCCACCCCCAACAGCGAGGACAGGCCACCGGCCACGAAGGAGCCGGAGATGCCCAGCGGGTAGTTGGTGGGCGCGTAGTCGTCCAGCGCGGCGGGCTCCTGGTGCGGCGAGCGCAGCAGCAACATCTGCAGCGCCACGTAGAGCGTGAAGAGCCCGAACACCACCGCCACCATCGCCGGCGCCACCATGGCCGCCACCAGGCCGCCAGCGATGGCGCCCATCACCGTGGCCAGCTCCAGCGACAGCCCCAGGCGGATGTCACTCAGGTGCTTGTGCACATAGCCCGCGGCGGCGGAGCACGAGCTGGCCACCACGCACATGAGGCTCGCGGGGATGGCCTGCTCCAGCGGAATGTCGAACCCCAGCACCAGCGCGGGCACCAGGACGATTCCGCCTCCGATGCCGAGCATCGCACCCAAGGTACCCGCGAGCGCGCCCACCGCGATGAGGAGTAGGACCGTCATTCCTCTTCGAGGATAGGAGCGGCCTCGCGCTTCGGACAGCGCCATTCCCCGGGAGCGCATGGCTCGCCAGGACGCCTGCTCCGCGGGTGTCACGCCGCCCGTGCGCCCAGCGTCCCTTCGGGGAAGGCCTCCAGGAAGCGGGCGCGCGTACGGGGCGTGAAGGTGCCCCTCGCCATGTAGCCGTGCAACCGACGCAGCACGCCACGCGCCGTCTCCAGCGCGCCTTCCACCTCCGCGGCGAAGTCGAAGGTGTCGTTGCGGTACAGCTCCTGGAACGACAGCCGCGCATAGGCCGGCAACGCGCGCGCCCGGCCCATGGGGCTTGAGAGGAAGAGACCTGAGACGTACAGGCCGCGCACCCAGCCATCCACCTCCGACTTGCCAGGCGCCTGGCCCACACGCTCCTGTGAGGACAAACGAACCAGCTCATAGAGCCCGCCGCCAATGCCCCGCCACGGGAAGCCCGGGCTCTTCACCACCTGACACTTCTCCCGCAGCCGCGGCGTGCCCAGCAGCTCCATGCCGTGCAGCTCACGCAGGTAGAAGAGCGTCTGCGCCCATTCGATGTCGCGGTGCGCCTCCAGGGCGCGCTCACCCCGGCGACGATGTCGCACCACCAGCCTGTCCACCACCGGATACAGCCGACGGTCCACGCACAGGTGCGTGAAGTAGCCCGCGAGCACCGCGAGGCCCGGCTCGGTGCCCACCAGCGCGCCGGAGGCCACCAGCTCCGCCATCTTCAGCCCGAAGCCCACGGGAGCGCGCTCGTGGTACAGCCGCGCGAAGTGCGGCAGCTCCCGTTCGGGCAGGAAGGCGGCGAGCCCGCCGCGGAGGCCTTGGCACAACGGGAGGTCTGGCAGCGCCGCGCCGAAGCGCGCGTACGGCAGGTCCTCTGACAACGCACGCACCCAATCCGCCGGCAGCTCACCCGGGTTGGCGGCCATCCGTTCAATGGCGGTCAGATGCATCAGCAGCGTGGGCATTCCCCACACTGCTACCCAGTGCAACGAAGCAATGCAATGCTCGAATGAAATCCAACGCTTTGCGTGTAACAAGGCGGGCGTTACAGTCCGCGCCCTTTGCAAAAGCCCCAGCCTTTCCACCGTTCAGGAGTTTCACGGCCCATGAACTTCAGCTTCGTCTCCGGCGATGCCACGCGGACGAGCGGCGACCTGCTCGTCATTCCCCTCTTCGAGGGTGAGCTGGGAGACAGCGCCCCGTCCTCCCTCTCCTCGGCGGATGGCGCCCTGGAGGGGCGCCTGCGCGGCGCCGCCACCCAGGAGGGCTTCAAGGCACGCGCGGACCAGAGCCTGGTGATGCACACCCTGGGGCGCACGTCGTCCGAGCGCGTGCTGCTGCTGGGCCTGGGCAACCGCGCCCGCTTCCATCCGGAGGTGCTGCGGCTGGCCGCCGGCCGCGCCGCGAAGACGGCGCAGCGGCTCAAGGTCACCTCGGTGGCGTTCGCCCTGCCGGCCACCGAGTCCGCGCAGGACGCGGTGCGCGCCGTGGTGGAAGGCGTGGCGCTGGGCGTCTACCGCTTCGACAAGTACAAGTCCTCCGCGCGCGAAGAGAAGAAGGGCGCCGCGAAGCTGGGCAAGGTGTCCCTGGTGCTCCCCGAGGGCACGGAGCGCACGCGCGAGCTGGATGACGCGCTGACGCTGGCACAGCGCGTCGCGGAGGCGACCAACTGGGCCCGAGACCTCGTCAACGAGCCGCCCAACGCGGTGACGCCCACGGTGCTGGCGGAGGCCGCGCGTCAGGCCGCGAAGGAAGGCGGGCTGAAGGTCACCATCGGCAACCGCCGCGACATCGAGAAGCTCGACATGGGCATGTTCCTCGGCGTCACCGCGGGGAGCACCGAGGAGCCGCGCCTCATCCACCTGACGTACACGCCCAAGAACGCGCGCGACGCCAAGCAGCCGCCGCTGGCGCTGGTGGGCAAGGCCATCACCTTCGACTCGGGCGGCCTGTCGCTCAAGCCGACGGACGGCATGGTGGACATGAAGACGGACATGGCGGGCTCGGCCGCGGTGCTGGGCGCCATGAAGGTCATCGCCGCGCTCAAGCCGCCCTTCCCCGTGCATGCGTTCATCGGCGCGTGCGAGAACATGCCGGCAGGCAATGCCTACAAGCCGGGTGACATCCTCACCTCGCGCCTGGGCAAGACGGTGGAGGTCACCAACACGGACGCGGAGGGCCGCCTGGTGCTGGGCGACATCCTGACGTGGGCCACCGAGCACCAGCCGGCCGCCATCATCGACCTGGCCACACTCACCGGCGCCTGCGTCGTCGCGCTGGGCAACTACATCGTCGGCGCCTTCGGCGACCACGAGGAGACGGTGGCGCAGGTGCTCCAGGCCGCGCGCGCCGCGGGCGAGGAGATGTGGCGCATGCCCATCAGCGACATGCAGAAGGACGCCCTGCGCTCCGAGGTCGCCGACATGAAGAACTCCGGCGAGCGCTGGGCCGGCGCCATCAACGCCGCCATCTTCCTCCGCGAGTTCGTGGCCGACACGCCGTGGGTGCACCTGGACATCGCCGGCCCGTCCAGCAGCCCCAAGGAGCGCGGCTACCTGAGCAAGGGCGGCACCGGCGTGGGCGTGCGCACCCTGGTGGAGTACGTCCGCCTGCGCGCGCAGGAGCAGGACACCGCGCCCGTTGAAGCGGCGCCCGCGCCCAAGGCCAGCAAGGCCAAGCCGGCCCGGAAGCGCGCGAAGTAGCGCGGCCTCCCCGCCAGAGGGCGTCCCGGAGGAAGGGGCGCCCTCAGCGCTGGGGCACCTTCCACGCCGTCGCCGGCCCCGCCAGCGGGCGGACGCCCTGGATGAGCGCATCCACGCTCTGGGGCACGTCCGCCGCGGCCTGCGCCGGCCAGGTGGCCAGCATCATCAACACGCGCCCGGGGATGCCTTCACGCACGGCCACCTTGCCGTGCACGCCATCCCCCACCTGGAAGTCGAAGCCCACCGCGGTGTCCGACAGCGCGATGGGCGCCGGGTCCGTGGTGGTGAAGCCCGGGTGCTGACGGAGCCCTTCGGTGAGCCGCTCCGCGAACTGCGTGGGCGAGGCCACCGCGGGCGCCACCTGCAACACCACCTGCGCCCCGGAGACGTTGTGGCGGAGGATGACGGGAATGGCGAGCCCCTCCGGCGTGCGCTCGTTCGTCTCGTCCAGCTGCCAGTCCGCCGTGGGCCGGATGATTTCGAAGCCCAAATCTTCGTCCACGTAGCGGCGCGTCGTCGAGCGGCGGTCCTCGCTCGCGGCCTCCACGGACGGGGCGGGCCCGGAGCCGCCGGTGCCCTCGTGTGTCACCGCCTGGCGAGCGCCGCTGCAGGCCGTCGTCAGCGCCAGGAGTCCCCACACCCACTTCCGCATCGCGCCCATGCCCGCTCCCCGCCCCAAACGCCGTGACGGCGAACGTGGACACGGGCGGCCCCCTAGGCCAGCCCTCCCTGGAGCGTGCGGTAGGTGTTGGACAGCCGCTCCGCCACCTCCGCGGGCAGGACGTTGCGCGCTGAAAACAACGCATAGGACACGAAGGCGTCCAGGGCCTCCAACGTGAGGGCCCGGCCCACCGCCTCGCCTCCCGAGGCGAGGTTGGCCCTCAGCCGCGCCACGTCCACGCGCCCGTCCGCCGCCAGCGTCACCCCGGCGTACGCGTCCTCCAGCCCCTGCGGCGGCGCGTCCAGGAAGCCGCGCAGCAGGTCCGTGTCCTCCCCGGCGTCGCCCAGGGCCCGGTGCACCAGGGACAACAGCAGGTTGTAGCGCTCCTCGGCGGACAGCAGCTCCCAGGCCATGCCCTCCACGGCGGGCGCCTGCGTCGGCGGCGGCGCGGGGTGGACGGCCACGTTGCCGCCGCGCACGGCCTCTTCCAGCCAGGTGTAGAAGGCGTGCGGGCCGCCCTCGTAGGACGCGCGCAGGCCGGCCAGCGGCAGCCCGTCCGCCAGCCGGGCGAACAGCCGCTCTTCACCCGGCAGCGGCCCTTCAGGGCCCAGCGTGGCGCGCATGTCATCCGGGAAGCGGCGGCGCAGGCGCGACACCAGCTCCGCCCGCTTGATTCCGGTGAGGACCAGGTCCCGCGTGCGCTCGGGCAGCTTCACCACGTCCGCCATGGGCGCGGGGCCCTCGACGAAGACGAAGCCGCCGTCCTCCAACTCGAAGAGGCTGAGCACCACCTCACGCACCACGTACGTCATGGCGCTGTACAGGTTGGCCTCGGAGACGAGCCCTTCGGACGTGAGCACCTGGCCGATGCGGCGCGACGGCGTCACGCGCGACAGGGCCTGCGTCAGCTGCGCCTGCGTCAGCAGGCCCAGGCGGAGCAGCGCCGCGCCCAGCCGCTCCCAGCGCTCCGTGGAGGTGGCGAACACCACCTGTCCGTCCCGGAAGGACACCGTGCGGCGGCCCGTGGCGTGCTGCACCGCCAGCAGGCCGCTGCGGATGCCAGACAGGACGTGGGCGAAGACCTCCTCCACCGACAGGGTGCGCAGGCTGCCGGCGAGGAAGCCAGCGAAGCCGGGCGGCTCCTGGAGGAGGACCATCCCCTCCGGCCCGTGGAACCAGGCCTGGAGGGGACGGGCGGGGGACAACCCCTGGGCGAGCGGCCGCTCCAGGTCGAGCGATGCCGCATCACCCGCGAGGCGGGGCGTGGCTTTGGGTCGTGTCGCCACTGCCCACCTCTCCGACTGCCGGGGACTACTTCTTCGGCGCGTTCAGCTCCGCGTCGATGATGCTCTTGAACTCCTCGAAGGGCTGCGCGCCGGACAGCATGATGCCGTTGATGAAGAAGGCCGGGGTGCCGGACACGCCCGCCTGCTTGCCCTCGGCCAGGTCCTTCTGGACGATGGCGGCCTTCTCGCCCGAGTCCAGGCAGGCGTTGAACTTCTCCGTGTCCAGCTTCAGGTCGGCGGCGTGCTTCTTCAGCGCGTCCACGCTCAGCGCCTGCTGGTTGGCGAAGAGCTGGTCGTGCATCTCCCAGAACTTGCCCTGGTCCTGCGCGCACAGCGTGGCCTCGGAGGCCTTCGGCGCCTCCTTGTGGAAGTCGAGCGGGAAGTGGCGGAACACGATGCGGACCTTGTCGCCGTACTCCTGCTGCACCTGCGCCAGCGCCGGGTTGGCGCGGCTGCAGAACGGGCACTGGAAGTCGCTGAACTCGACGATGGTGACGGGCGCGCCCTCCGGGCCACCCTTGGCGGCGCCCGTGGCGGCCACCTGCTTGCGGACGACGGGGGCCTTCGGCGGCTCCGGCAGCGTCAGCTTGACGTTGGCGGACTTGCGCAGCTCCTCGAAGAGGGCCTGCGCGCGCTCCTGCTTCGGCTGCTGCGTCAGGAACTCCACGATCTGCGGCTTCATCTGCTCGAAGGTGGAGCCCTCCGGCAGCTGACCGGCGGCGCCGTCGTAGACTTCCTTGATGCGCTCGTCGGTGGGCGCGGGGACCTTGTCGTCAATCTCCGCCTTCAGGTACGCCTCTTGGGTGAGGCCGCGCTTCTTGGCCTCGGCGTCCACGAGCTTCTCCGTCACCATGCCGTCCAGGCCACGCTTCAGGAGCTGCGACTTCTGCTTCTCCAGGTTGGCCAGCGGCTCCTGGAGGCGCTCGTTGAGCTCCTTGTAGGTGATCTTCTGCCCGTCGCCGAACGTCGCGACGACAGTGTCGGGCGCGGGCTCGCCCGCGGCCTGCTGCGCCGCGGGAGCGGTGGCCGGCGCCTTCTCCTTGTTACAGCCGGCGGTGAAGGTGGCCGCCAGGAACGCGGCGAGGATGACGCGGGTGGGACGGTTGAGCATAGCCCGCCCACTTAGCCGAGCCTTCCCGGACCTGCAAGTTAATGACGTCAGGCGACCAGCGGCTCGAAGTCCAGCGCGCCGGCCAGTCCGGAGAAGCCCAATCCCATGCCCTCCAGCTCACGGCGGCGGGCGGGAACGATGTCGTAGCAGCTCGGGTCGGCCATCACCTTGCGCACCAGCTTGTGGTTGAGCGCGTGGCCCGTCTTGTACGCCGTCATGTGGCCGATGACGGGCCGGCCGAACAGCGACACGTCGCCGATGGCGTCCAGAATCTTGTGGCGAACGAACTCGTCCGGGAAGCGCAGCCCGTCCGGGTTGAGGATGGAGACCTCGTCCACGACGATGGCGTTCTCCAGCGAACCGCCCCGGGCCAGGCCCAGCTGCTTCAGCTTCTCCACGTCCCGCAGGAAGCCGAAGGTGCGCGCGCGGGAAATCTCACGCGCGAAGTCCCGGTCGCCGAAGTCCAGGTCGAAGGACTGGCCCTGGATGACGGGGTGCTCGAAGTCGATGGTGCAGCTGATGCGGAAGTGCCGGGCCGGCGTGAGCGAGGCCTGCTTGTCGCCGTCCACCACCGACACCGCCTTGCGGATGACCAGCAGCTCCTTGGGCGCCTCCTGCTCCCGCACGCCCGCGCCCTGGATGAGCGCCGCGAAGGGCGCCGCGCTGCCGTCCATGATGGGGACTTCCGGACCGTCCAGCTCCACCCGGAGGTTGTCGATGCCCATGCCGGCCAGCGCCGCCATCAGGTGCTCCACCGTGCCCACGCGGACCCCGTCACGGCCCAGCGTCGTGGCCAGCGAGGTGTCCACCACGTACTCCGCCAGCGCGGGGATGCTCACCGGGCGGGCGAGGTCCGTGCGCACGAAGACGATGCCATGCCCCGGGGGCGCCGGGCGCAGGGTGAGCGTCACCCGGGCACCCGAGTGGAGTCCCACGCCCTGCAGGGAGGCGATCTTCGAGAGAGTGCGCTGGTTGTAGGAGGACGGTCGCATTGTGGGTGTCGCCTCGTGGCTTCTCGGTGCTGCGGAGCTTCCGCTCCAGTCCCGCCGGAGGGCTGGAAACGTTCATCAGTGGTCTGATGTGACGCGCGAATCGAGCAATCAGCATGCCACTTCTCCGTGACATGCCTGGCAGCGCCGCGGGCCTGGAATTCAGCTCCAACCCCTTGGAGTTGCTCGGCTTTTTCGCGTGCCTTCAGGGGCACCGGTTCCGGCCTGGCGCCCCTCCCCCCGTGGCGGATTGCTGATTCCCTCCTGAACCGCGACACCGATGTCCGGGATTTGTCATCCCCGTCCTTGGCATCCCCGCGCCCTGCCCCCCTCCTCGTCAACCCGTGTCTTCCATGCAACACGGGCGCGTCCATAGCGCAAGGAACTCAACGACGCAAACACTCGCAGTGACAATGCCCCATACACAGGGCCCGTCATGCGGGGTGGCCAGTAGCACCACGACAGGGCTGTATCAGCGTGCGGGGGTGGTGAGGAACCTGTCCCGAAGGGCCTCTGCGTCCGGCCGATCAAAGCCCCGGCCCTGGAGGTGGGTGCGGCGGCTGACGGCGTGGAAGGTGGACTCCAGCGTCTGGATGAAGCGCCGCAGGTCCTCGCCGAGCCGGGCGCGGATGCCAGGCCCCTCTGGCGGCCAGGGCAGCTCCACCAGCAGCGAGGTGAAGCGGTCGAAGGCGTCGTAGTCGCCGTAGCGCAGCAGCTGGTAGCCGCCGTCGTGGAAGTAGCCCAGGAAGTCCTTGAGGGCGTCCAGCGCGCGCTCGGCGGCGGGGACGTCCTCGGCGCGCAGGTGGGACTCCGCGGCGCGGCACAGCTGGGCGTACACCCACAGGTCCTTGCGCAGGCGCAGCGCCGCCTCCTGGGGGCTCATCAGCTCGTCGAAGACGCCGTCGGCCAGGCCCCCGTTGGGCGCGAGCGCCTCCACCAGCGCCACCACCTGCGCGCGCAGCACCGCCGTGAAGGCGGACGCGGCGCGCAGCGGGGCTTCCGCGTCGCGGTCCAGGTTGACCAGCACGTCGCGGGCCACGCGCTCCGTCTCCCGGGCGATGTCACGGGCGGCGCGCAGCGTGGCGGCCTGCAGGGACTTGGAGCCGGCCTTCGGAGACAGCTCCGAGTGCATCCACGACGCCAGCGCGGTGGCCTCGCTGCGCACCAGCGCCAGCAGCACGCGCACGCGGCGGGAGAAGGGCGGCTGCTCCTCCGCGTCCACGTAGGCCAGGTAGTGCAGCAGCCGGAAGAGGCCCAGGAAGGCGGTGGTGAAGGCGGTGCGCTGCTCCTCCTGGAGGGTGACCAGCGTGTCCAGCAGCCGCACCGAGCGGAGCCGGTCGTATTCGACGCGGAACTCCAGCGGGCGGAAGGGACGGAAGTAGCGGTTGAGGACGATCTCCCGCAGGGACAGCTTGCCCACGTCCTGGAACAGGCCGAGGTTCGCCGCCGGCAGCTTGAGCAGGTGGTCCAGCAGGTTCTTCAGCGCGTCGAAGGCCTCGCGCAGCACGAAGAGGCTTTCGGGCGGCGTCTCCTGGTCCAGCTGCTCTTCAATGAGCGCGCGCCGGACGCGGTCGTCCGCCAGTTGGGTCTCCACGTACTTGCGGAAGACCATCTTCTGGTCGCTGTCCGGGTCCTGCAGGTGGCGCGCGACGCGGATGGCGCGGTCCATGGCGTCGCGCACGTCCGCCAGCTCCTCGCGGAAGTCACGCGTGACGAGCGGCCTGTCGCGCGCGTCCACCACCGTGTTGAGGTTGAGGTAGCGCTCCACCGCGCGCAGCAGCATCTCGAACTCGAACAGCAGCTCCTCCCGCCCCTCCACGGGCACGCCCCGCAGCCAGCGCTCGCGTTCGGCGAGGAAGCCGGCGCGCGACGTCTGGGAGGCGCGCATCAGGTCGGCGTAGAAGTCGCGGGGGACGTGGGGCGACGAGGAAGGCGTGTCCTGGCTCATGGCATCTCAGAAGAGGCTGCCCTGGGGCGTGGGCGGTGGTTGCTTCTTGAAATACTGGTACGCGCGATGCGTGGCCATCCGGCCCCGCGGCGTGCGCTGGAGGAAGCCTTCCTGCATCAGGAAGGGCTCGTACACGTCTTCAATGGTATCGCGCTGCTCGCCCACGCTGGCGGCGATGGTCTCCACGCCCACCGGGCCGCCGCCGAACTTGTCGAGGATGGTCAGCAGGATCTTGCGGTCCATGGAGTCCAGGCCGCTGGCGTCCACCCCGAGCCTGTCCAGCGACTTCTGCGCCAGCTCCAGGGTGATTCTGCCATTGCCTTCGACCTCCGCGAAGTCACGCAGCCGGCGCAGCAGCCGGTTGGTGATGCGCGGCGTGCCCCGCGAGCGGCTGGCCACCTCGCGGGCGGCGTCCTTGTCCAGGGGAATGCCCAGGATGCGCGCGGAGCGGTGGAGGATGCTCTCCAGCGCCTTGGCGTCGTAGTACTCCAGCCGCTCCTGAATCTGGAAGCGGTCGCGCAGCGGCGAGGTGAGCAGGCCGGTGCGCGTGGTGGCGCCAATCAACGTGAAGGGCGGCAAATCAATCTTCATCGCCCGGGCGGCGGGCCCGGTGTCGATGGTGATGTCCAGCCGGAAGTCCTCCATGGCCGGGTAGAGGTATTCCTCCACGGCGGCGTTGAGGCGGTGGATTTCATCGATGAAGAGCACGTCGCGCGCGTCGAGGTTGGTGAGCAGGCCCGCCAGGTCTCCCTTGCGCTCCAGGGCGGGGCCGCTGGTGACGTGGATTCCCACGCCCAGCTCGTTCGCGATGATGTGCGCCAGCGACGTCTTGCCCAGGCCCGGCGGGCCGGAGAACAGGCAGTGGTCCAGGGCCTCGCCCCGGCTGCGCGCGGCCTGCACGTAGACCTTGAGCTTCTCGACGACGGGCCCCTGGCCCACGTACTCGTCGAACGAGCGCGGACGCAGGGAGGCCTCGAGCCGGACGTCCTCGGGCAGGACGTCTTCCGAGAGTGTGTCGGACTTCCTCGCCATGACCATCCGGACCCTATACAGGAAGGCCGCGCGTGTCGCCGCACATCTGGCGGCGATACACTCCGTGGGCCGCCGGGCCCGCCAGCCAGGCGGGCGCGGACAGGGGAAGGTGGGCCCCGCTCCCGACGTTCCTGGCACAGCCTCCGCCGACACTCCGAGGCGATTGAAGTGCGCCTGCCGTGTGCGAGAGTCGAGTCTGGAGACCGCATGAACCCGAGCCCCGCGTTTCGTCCCCTCCCTTCCCTGGCCGGTGCGCGCGCCGAACCCGTGCCCGGGCTCCGGCTCCAGAAGCTCCGCCGGGCCGCGCTGGATGCGCGGGAGGCCTTCGTGAAGGAAGGCCCGGTGGCCGCGGTGGCCACCTGCGACCTCGTCACCTTCCCCTACCCCGCCCCGTTCGCCTTCAGCGGCGCGGCGGCGTCTCCGGCGCCCTACGTCATGCTGACGAACCGGATGCAGGTGGTGCAGTTCGTGGACCGGGAGGGCGCGCGGCGCACGCTGCTGTTCAACCCGTCCGACTACGAGCGCGGCGTCTCCGCCCCCTTCTACCGCGCGCTGCGCGAGCGCTACGGCGCCTTCGTCTCCGACAAGGTGATGTCCACGCGGCACGGCTCGGTGCAGAGCCACCTGGCCGCGCTGGGCCTCACTCCGGCGGACGTGGACTACCTGGCCTTCGACCACCTCCACATCCAGGACCTGCGCGGCTGGCTGGGCGGTGACGGCATGCCCGCGTACTTCCCCCGGGCCCGCCTGCTGGTGCAGCGCGCCGAATGGGAGGTGGCCCTGGAGCCGCACCCCATGCAGGCGGTGTGGCTCGTGCCGGGCGGCGCCGACATCCCGCGCGAGCGCGTGGTGCTGCTGGACGGCGACGTGTGGCTGGGCCAGGGCGCGGCGCTGCTCAGCACGCCCGGCCACACGCGCGGCAACATGTCGCTGGCGGTGGCCACCTCGCGCGAGGTGTTCGTCACCAGCGAGAATGGCGTGGCCACGGAGAGCTACACGCCGCTGCAGTCCGCCATCCCCGGCGTGCGCCGCTTCGCCGAGCACATGGGCTGGGAGGTCGTCCTCAACGGCAACACGCGCGAGGACTCCCTGGACCAGTACTCCTCCATGGTGGTGGAGAAGCTGTTCGCGGGCACGTCCTCCGTGGAGGGCGCGTTCATCAACTTCCACCCGTCCTCGCAGCTCACCGCGCACGTCATGGCGCCTGGCTTGTCGCCCACCATCGTCCTGCCCGCGCCCAACTTCGGCGACGTGCGGCCCACCCCCGCGTCACGGCGGGCCGCGTAGCGCTCAGCAGTCCCGGCTGAGGCAGAGCCACCAGGGGCGGAAGGGCACCGCGTACAGCTCCTGGTCCCTGTCGCCGTCCGACGCGGCGAAGAAGATGTTGAAGCCGGCGCGCACGAAGTTGAACGGGTTCGACGACGCGGCCCCTGGCGCGATGTCCAGCAGCCGGCTCGTCACCCAGGGGCGGCCGGCGCTGTACCAGACCTCGCGCCCGTGCCCCGCCGTCTCCGCGGAGAAGAACAGCCAGCCGGACTCGGCCTGGAGCCCCGTGGGCATGCTGCCCACCGGCCCCGGCTCGATGTCGCGCACCATCATCGTGCCCTGCGCCGTGCCGTCGGTCCGCCACAGCTCGCGGCCGTGCACGCCGTCGTCCGCGGTGAAGTACAGCGCGCCGCCCAGCGCGACCAGCTCCTTGGGCATCGAACCCTGGGGACCGGGCCAGAGGTCCCCGACGAGCCCCGTGCCCTCCACCGAGCCGTCACTGCGCCACAGCTCGCCGCCGTGCACCGCGTCGCCTGGGTTGCCGTACCAGTCTGCCGCCCCCGCCAGGAAGTACAGCGTGTCATCCAGCGCGGCGAGGTACGCAGGGTAGTCGCCTGCGAAGGTCCGCACCCGCTCGGCCAACGGTGGAGCCGTGCGCGCCACCCACAGCTCGGCCTGCTCCGTGCCCGGGTCCAACAGGAAGAACAGGTGCCGGCCCGCCGGCGTCAGCCCGAAAATCACCCCGGCGCCCTGCTGGGAGAACAGCCGCGTCGGCCGGCCCTGGCGGTCCACCCACCAGAGCACCGTCTCCGCGGCGTTGGCGGACACCAGCGCCAGGCCCTTGCCCCACGCCGTCAACTGGCTCAGGGAAAGTGAACCCGCGCCGGGCAGGAAGTCATGCACCCGCTCCGTGCCCTTGTCCGTGCCGTCGGTGCGCCACAGCTCGCGGCCGGACAGCCCGTCATCCGCCGTGAAGTAGAGGGCGCCGTCCACCTCGGTGAGGAACTCCGGCGCCGCGCCCACCGTCCCATGCCGCACGTCCCGCACCAGCACCGTGCCGTCCGCGGTGCCGTCCGTGCGCCACAGCTCGGCGCCATGCGCGCCGTCGTCCGCGACGAAGAAGACCCAGGACCCCACCCGCGTCAGGTTCCGAGGCTGCGAACCCGCCGGCCCCGGCCGCAGGTCCTTCAGCCGGACGGTCTGCCGCGACCCGTCGATGCTGGCCCACAGCTCGCGGCCACTGACGCCGTCATCCGCGGTGAAGACGAGCACCTCGCCCGCTCGCGCCAGCTCCTGCGGATGCGAACCTGTCAGCCCCGGCCGGATGTCACGCAGCCGCTGGGCCGTGTCGCTGCACACCGCCCAGGGCTGCGGAAACAGGACGGGCCCCTTGCGCGCAGACGCCTCCGTCGACTCGTCGACAGGTGCCTGCGACCCGGGAACGGCCCGCGCCCATTCCTCCCCCGCCTCACCTTCCACCAGCGGCTCACACTCCGCCGCTCCCCCGCAAAGCAGCGACAGCCACACAGGAATGGCACGCCATGACGTCATGTATGCAACCCTCATCCTCGGCGCCGTGCCGGCCCTCGCCACTGGGACTGGAAAGTGTCACCCATGCCGGATGCTCCTACTCGGACTCGGGTAGGAAATCGCGTCTGCTGTCCGGCATCACGCGACGCCTGACGACTTCTGCAGACAGGGCAACACTGGGGCCTTCTGGCCCCAGCGACTTTCAAGCTCTCAACCCCAGAGAGGACAGTACGGCCCAGCCGTTCTCCTGGATTTTGCCGTCACAGCGCCGTCACACCGGCGTGTCGTAGCGTTCAGCCGCCGGAGCGGAGCGCCTTGAGGGCCTCGCGGAACAGCGCCTGGAAGGTGGCCTCCGCTCCCAACCGTTCGCCGGCCAGGTCCGCGGCCTTCTCCGCCTGGGGCTGCTTGTAGCCGAGGTTGAGCAGCGCGGAGACGAGGTCCGCATGGGCGCCACTGACGGCGGGCGGCGCGGTGCCACGGGACACCGCTTCCAGGTGAATCGTCTTCACCTTGTCCTTGAGCTCCAGCACCAGCCGCTCGGCGGTCTTCTTCCCCACGCCGTGAATCTTCGCCAGCCGCGCCACCTCGCCCCGCGACAGCGCCGCCACCAGTTCCGGCACCTCCATGCCGGACATCACCATCAACGACAGCCGGGGCCCCACCCGCGACACGCTGTTGAGCAGCAGGAACACCTCTTCCTCACCCTTCGTCAGGAAGCCGAAGAGGTCGAAGGCGTCCTCGCGCACCACGGTGCGCACGCGCACGTCCACCGGCTGTCCCTCCTCCGGCAGCTTCCCCAGCGTCAGCATGGAGAAGTTCACCCGGTAGCCCACGCCGCCCACGTCGATGGTGGCGTCCTCCAGGTCCTTCTCCAGCACCGTCCCGCGCAACCGCGAAATCATCTCGCCTCCGGACGCCGGTACGCGGGCGCCAGCCGGTCCGCCAGCAGCGACGCCGCGCCCTTGCGCTTCTTTCCCGATGCGGACGCCGCCGGTACCGCGGCCCGCCCATGGTTGAGGTGGCACAGCGCCACCGCCAGCGCATCACTCGCGTCCGCGCGCTCCAGCACCGACGCCTCCAGGTCCAGGAAGGTCCGCACCATCCGCGCCACCGCGCCCTTCCCGTCCGCGCCGCCCGCCCCCACCGCCTTCTTCACCTTCGCCGGGGCGTATTCGAAGACGGGCAGCCCCGCCTGCGCCGCCGCCAGCAGCGCGACGCCGCGCGCGTGCCCCAGCACCAGCGCGCTGCGCGCGTTGCGGAAGGTGAACACGCCTTCCACCGCCACCGCGTCCGGACGGTATTTCACCAGGGCCGCCGTCAGCGCGCCGTGCAAGTCCCGCAGGCGGTCCGACAGCGGCAGCGCCGGGTCGCCCTTGATGACGCCGTGGCCCACGTGCACCAGCCGGCCCCGCTTCTCCTCCACCACCCCGAAGCCCATGAACCGGCTTCCCGGGTCAACGCCAAGCACGCGCACGTTCCACTCCGTTCCAGGACTCCGCTACTGCAACAACGAATCCAGCATCGCGTCTTCGATTTCGTAGTTCCCGTGCACGTTCTGCACGTCGTCGTTCTCCTCGAGCGCGTCCAGCAGCTTCAGGAGCTTCTTCGCCGTGTCCACGTCCAGCGCGACGGTGTTCTGGGGGAGGAACACCCACCGCTGCTGCCCCAGCGGCAGGCCCGACTCCTGGAGCCGCCCCGCCACCGTGTGCAGGTCCGCCGCCGCGGTGCGCACCTCGGCGCCTTCGTCCCCCAGCAGGATGACGTCCTCGGCGCCCGCGTCGATGGCCTGCTCCATCAACTGGTCCTCGGAGGGTCCGGACTTCACGCTGATGACGCCCTTCTTCTGGAACATCCAGGCCACCGCGCCCTCGGCGCCCAGGTTGCCGCCGTACGCGCTGAAGGTGGAGCGCATGTCGGCCGCGGTCCGGTTGCGGTTGTCGGTGAGGCACTCCACCAGGATGGCGACGCCGCCGGGGCCGTAGCCCTCATACGTCACCTCCTCGTAGCTCTCTCCCTCCAGCTCGCCCGTGCCCTTCTTGATGGCGCGCTCGATGGTGTCCTTCGGGATGTTGGCCTCGCGGGCCGCGGCCAGCGCGACGCGCAGACGGGCATTGCCGGAGGGCTCACCACCACCGAGCCGCGCGGCGACGGTGATTTCCTTGATGACCTTGGAGTACAGCTTCCCCTTGGTCGCGCCCATCGCGGCCTTCTGGCGCTTGATCTTCGACCACCGATTGTGACCGGACATGGGGGGTGTGCCTCAGCGGGCGCCCAGCGGATGGAGCACCCCGCGCCGGGCCTTGTCCCCTACCGGGGGCCGCCGAGTCAAACCCTTCAAACGCCCGCGTCGTCGGACCGGACAGCCCCCGTCAGGCCCTCCGCGCCGGGGCCCTTCTCCCGCGCCTCCACCGGCACGGCGTCCACGGCGGGCGCGGGCTCGAAGAAGCCGGGCACCTTGGCGCCACAGCGCGCCCGCTCGCGCTCCTCCAGCAGGCACGCGGGCACCAGGATGCCCAGCGCGAACAGCCGCGTGGACGCCTCGTACGCCACCGCCTCCGGGAACTGGCACTCCAGCAGCATGGCGCGCAGCGTCCGGCGCCCGTCGAAGAGGCGCACCACTTCGCCCACGTCCTCCGGCAGCGACGCCAGCAGCTCCGCCAGCCGGGTGAAGTCCACCGTCAGCCGCGACGCCAGCGGCAGGCCTCGGGCACGCAGCGCGTCGAAGCGCTCCAGGCCCTGCAGCACCGTCTCACACAGGTACGGGCGGTCCATGGTGAACGAGCCCTTGTGCAGTTCGGGCCCCAGCACCACCGAGTAGTCCCCCGCGCCGAAGCAGAGCATCCTCCGGAAGGCCAGGCTGCCGCGCTCACCGTTGAAGACGGCGTCCACCACCAGGCCGTGCCGGAAGGCGAACCAGCCCTGCCCCTCCGCCATCACCACGCGGCCAGAGCGGCCGCCCGCCAGCAGCGCTCGCGCCACGTCCGTCAGCGGCAGCCGCCGCGTGTCCGACTCGAAGGCCGCGTCACCGCTGCACCGGCCCGCCTTGAGCCGGGCCAGCGCCACCACGTCTCGCGCCTCCACGGGATGGGCCAGATAGTCGTCCGCGCCCACGCCGCCCGCCAGGTCCCGATGGAAGTCCTCTTCACGCCGAGCCAGCAGCACCACCGGCAGGTGCGCCGTGCGCGCGTCCGCGCGAACCTGGCCACACAGGCTGAAGCCGTCTCCGTCCTGGAGTTCCACCTCGGTGACGACCAACTGCGGCGGCGTGCCACCTTCCGCCAGCGACGCCAGCGCGGCCTGCGCGCCCGCGACCAACAGGACCTCGAAGCCCGCCTCCGCCAGCGCGGCGGCCAGCACGGCCTGCGCGCCCGGCGCCGAATCCACCAGCAACACGCGGGGCCGGCCCCGTGACGCACGGCGACGCGCCCCCGCCTCGGCCAGGGCTTCCGGTCCGGCATACGTGGAAGGTTGTGGGAGCGCGGTAGCCATGAATTACTAAATCTTCGCGCTAAGCCGGACAAATACGCAAGGTGCCGACAAGCCCCTGGAATCGTTGGGGTTTCCGCCCGCCACGGTGCGGGGTAGGGTGTGCACATGATGCGTTCCGGCTGCTTCGGCCCTCTCGTGTCCGCGCTGTTGCTCGTCTCCCTGGAGTCCGCCGCCCAGGCGCCCGCCCCCGCCGACGAAACGCCGCGCGTCACGACGTCTGACACAGCGCTCCTGCGCGGCACGAGCGAGGACCCGCTGGGCGCGGTGCTGGCCCCGGTGACGCTGCCGGACGGAGCCACGGCGCTCTACGGCTTCGTGGGCGCGCCGGAGCTTGGCGTGGGCTTCCGGCAAGGCATCTCCGGCTTCGAGCTGGAAGCGCGCGCACGGCTCCAGTGGTTCCAGCTCTCCGCCTCGCTGGAGCTCGCGGTGCGGCGCAAGGTGCTGGAGCAAGGCATCCTGTCCCTGGCGCCCACGCTGGGCCTGGGCGTGGTGCTCAACTCGGGTGCCACGTACATGGACGACCGGAACTACTCCGGCGTGCTGCTTCGCGTGTCGCCCGGGCTGGTGGCGGGCTGGCGCGTCGCGGACACGGTGTCCGTGCTGGGGTTGCTGGACGTGCCGGTGGACATCGGCCTGTCCAATGGCCAGTCGCGGCGCATCCAGGCGCTCGGCGGAGGCGGCGTGGAGGTGTACCTGGGCAGCAACCTGTCGGCGCTGGCGGCGGGCCAGCTCGGCGTGGAGTCCTTCCAGGAGCGCTCGGGTGAGAGCCACACGCGCCTGGGCTACAGCGTCCGGCTGGGCCTGGGCGTCCGGCTCTTCTGACTCACGTCAGCCCGAAGCGCTCCAGCTTCTTGAGCAGGCCCTGGCGCGACAGGCCCAGCGCCTCCGCCGTATGCGTGCGGTTGCCATTCAAGCGCCGCAGGGCCTCCTCGATTTCACGCCGCTCCAGCGCTTCCACCTTCTGCGCCAGCGTGGTGGCGCCCGGCGTGCTGGAGGGCCGGAGCCGCTCGCTGCCGGTGAAGGACAAATCCTCGGGCTGGATTTCGCGCCGCTCCCCCGCCAGCACGGTGGCGCGCTGCATCTCATGGCGCAGCTCGCGCAGGTTTCCCGGCCACGCGTGGGCCAGCAGGGCCTCCGCCACGGCGTCCGACAACAGCCGGGCTCGGCCGTCCGGACACAGGTGCGCGCACTGGTTGAGGAAGTGCTTGGCCAACAGCGGCAGGTCCGCGGGGCGCTCGCGCAGCGGCGGCAGGCGGATTTCAACGCCCTTCACGCGCCAGAAGAGGTCCTCGCGGAAGGCGCCTTCCTGCAGCATGCGGCCCAAGTCCCTGTGCGTGGCGGAGATGAGCCGCACGTCCACCTGGACAGGCCGGTCCGCGCCCACCGGCAGGATGTCGCCCGACTCCAGCGCGCGCAGCACCTTCACCTGGAGGGACGGCGACATGTCGCCCAGCTCGTCCAGGAAGAGCGTGCCTCCGTCCGCCTCCGCGAAGAGGCCGCGGTGGTCCTTGGTCGCCCCGGTGAAGCTGCCCTTCACGTGGCCAAACAGGGCGCTCTCCAGCAGGGACTCCGGCAGCGCGCCGCAGTTGATGGGGACGAAGGGCCCGTCATGACGCCGGCTCTTGAGGTGGACGGCGCGCGCGAGCAGCTCCTTGCCGGTGCCATTCTCCCCCGTGACGAGCACCGGCAGCTCACTGGCCGCCACGCGCTCCGCCAGGGCCGTGGCCGCCAGGAAGGACTCGCTCTGCCCCACCAGCGAGACACCGCCCGCCGCGCGCGTCAGCGAGCTGCGCAGCGTCTCCACCTGTCGTTCCAACTGCACCCGCGCCAGCGCCCGCTGCACCACCACCAGCAGCACGTCCGGGTCCACCGGCTTGGTGAGGAAGTCGTACGCGCCCAGGCGCACCGCTTCCAGCGTGTGCCGCGTGTCCCCTGCCCCGGACACGACGATGACCTTCGTCCCGGGCTTCGCGCTCAACAGCGCCGCCAGGCCCTCCAGCCCCGCGGAGACGCTGCCGTCGGGAGGCAGCATCAAGTCGAGCAACACCAGGGGGAAGTCGCGTGCGTCAATGGCGGCGCGAGCGGAGGGCCGGTCCGCGGCTTCCACCACCGCGTAGCCCGCCTCGCGCAGCAGCCCGCCATAGACTTTGCGGAACGCGGCGTCGTCATCCACGAGCAACAGCGGGTGCGGTGTGGACATGCGTGTGGCCTCCGCGTCAGTCCGGCAGCGGCGCCTGGCGCGGCGTCCCCATCAGCTCCAGGGTGCGCAGGGCCACCTGGATGAGCGTCTGGGCGCATGGCTCACACCCGCCGCCACAGCACCGCGGCCAACGGCCTTCCGGGTTGCGCAGCAGCGGGCGCACACAGGACTGGTAGTAGCTGGGCAAGCCGAGCTCCTCGCTGGCGCGGACCAGCGCGGCTTCGAACGGAGGTGGCGTGGATGGGGTGACGTCGGACACGAGGCCGTTTTAACAGCCGCCGTGTCCGCTGCCCACTCGCCCCAGCCCGTGACAGCGCGAATCACAGCAGCGAGGCCTGCGCGGAGACTTCGGGCGCGCTCGTCATGGGCTGGCACGTGGCACACCAGTACGTGTTCCGCCCGCCGAGGCGTTGATGGGAAACGGGCGTGGCGCAGCGCGGGCACGGCGCCCCCGCGCGGCCGAACACGTTGCGCCGGTGCTTCGCCTGCCCCTGGACGCCAAAGAGGTCCCGCTGGGTTCCTCGCATGCGGAGCCCTTCATCGAGCACCGCCTGGATGGCGCGATCCAACCGGACCACCTCATCGGCCGTGAGGGACGACGCCAGCCGACGTGGCTCAATCCCCGCCTGCCACAGGCTCTCATCCGCGTCCCGGTTGCCGAGCCCCGCCACCACCCGCTGGTTGAGGAGCACCGTCTTGAGGGGGCTCTTCCGCCGCCCAAGCTGACGCGCCAGCACCGCTGGGGTGAACTCCACTCCCAGCGCCTCCGGTCCGAGTCCGTCCAGTTTCAAGCGCGCGGCCAGCTCATCGGAAGGGGCCAGGGCGAGGCGCGCGTAGCCGAGCGAGTCCGTGAACCGCAGCTCCTCGCCGCCCTCCAGTTCGAGCACCACCAGCGTCGAAGCCGGGCGCTCACTCCCCTTGGGGCGCAGCGCCAGCTCACCGAAGAGCATGAAGTGCAGCGCGAGCGTCGTCCCGTCATCGAGCGCGAGCAGGATGAACTTGGCCCTCCGGTTCGCTGCGGTGACCTGCCGCCCCTTCAAGGCTTCGATGAAGTCCGGCGGCGACGGGAAGCGGACGGCTGCGGAAACCAGGACCTCCGCCCCCACGAAGCGGCGGCCCACGACGGCCTGCCGCAAGTCCCGGGTGATGATTTCGACTTCAGGCACCTCTGCCACGCGGACGTCTCCTCCGCACATGCATGGTGTCGGCGCCTGGCGTCGTGCCACGAGGACGCCCTCGCGTCACGGCGCCCGGCTGCCCTCCGAGCGGAGCGCGCGACGCCGCGCCCCCTGGGCTCAGGCGCGGACTTCCACCTCGCGGACGTCGCGAGAGACCTCCCGCACCTCGACCTTCACATCCAAGAATTGGGCGATGGTGTGGAGCTGCGTCTCGGCATGTCCGTCCAGCGGCAGCGTGCGGAACGTGCCGCCCTTCGCCAGGGCCAGGAGGAGCAGCAGTTGGTCACACAGGTGCTCGCCCACCGGCACGCCCGCATCGAGGTAGCGTTTCACCTCTTCAACGACGTGTTCGGCCACGGCCTCCGCCCGCTTCCCCCGCTCACCGAAGCCGGTGAAGACCTCCGTCACGTGTTCACTCTCCACCTCGGCGACCAGCACGTTTCCGGGTCCCAGCGGGCGCTTCAGCTCCTCCGTCCGGAGCTCATCGGGCCGCCACTTCAGCGCCGCCCCCGCCGTACCCAGCTCGCGCTGCGCCACGTCGAACGGAATCATCGCAATCACAGCCTTCAGGTCGCGACGGACCACGCGCCCCCGCTCCAGCAGGTGCAACGGCTTCAGCGGCGCGGGCCGCACGTCGACCCGGAACCTCCCGCCCCCGGCCGGGAAGAAGCCAGCCCGCTCCAGCGTCGCCTCCACGGAAGGCCCCATGCGACGGACCAGCGGCAGATACGCCCGCTGGAGGAAGTCGAACGGTGGCGCCATGGGGTTGTGCGTTCCACCCTCCAACATCAACGTGGAAGGCCCGTCCGCCAGGAGCAGCGCCGGAAGCACCGTCTGGAGCACCAGCGTCGCGCTGCCCGCGGTGCCCACCGCGAAGTGGTAGTTCCCCGCGGCCAGGGCGCGCGGCCGGAAGGTCAGCTCGCGCGAGCCGAGCTCCGCGCCCGACACCTCCGCGGCCCCCACGGCCTCCGCCGCCTTCACCGACGTCAGGTGCTGACGCAGCAGGCCCGGCTTCTTCCGGCCCGCGCGGATGTTCTGGATGGTGAAGGGCGTGCCCGTCACCAGCGACAGCGCCAGCGAGGTGCGCAACACCTGCCCCCCGCCCTCTCCCTGTGAGCCATCAATGCGCACCATGACGTACTCCTCCTTGCTGCTCGCGAATCACGAACCACCCGGCGCGCACTGACACCCCCGTGAAAATAGCGGCGCCCGCGCCCCCATCCTGGCGGCCTTTCGGCCTCTTGGGGAGCGCGGGCGCCTCGGTGTCTTCATCCCGGCATGGTCACCTCTGGGTTTCACTAACCCTTCACGCACACGACCTGCTTCAGGGTGTGGACCACTTCGACCAGGTCCGCCTGCGCCGCCATCACCGCGTCGATGGGCTTGTACGCAGCCGGCGTCTCGTCGATGACGTCCACGTCCTTGCGGCACTCCACGCCCGCGGTCGCCTTCGCGTGGTCCTCCACCGTGAAGCGCCGCTTCGCCGCCTCACGCGACATCACCCGACCCGCGCCGTGGCTGCAGGAGTGGAAGCTGTCCGCGTTCCCCTTCCCTCGGACGATGAACGAACGCGCGCCCATGCTTCCGGGGATGATGCCGAGGTCACCCTCGCGCGCCCGCACCGCGCCCTTGCGCGTCACGAAGCAGTTCTTTCCGAAGTGGTGCTCACGGGCGATGTAGTTGTGGTGGCAGTTCACCGCCGCGTCCTTCAGCTCGAACGGAGGCAGTTCACCGCTCAATTGCAGCGCCTCCACCGCCTCATGCAGCATCAGCGCCCGGTTCGTGGCGGCGTAGTCCTGCGCCCAGCCCACCGCGAAGACGTAGTCCTCGAAGTGCTCCGTCCCCTCCGCCAGGTACGCCAGGTCTCCATCCGGCAGGTTGATGAACCAGCGGCGCATGTCCTGCTTCGCCAGCTCGATGAAGTAGCTCCCGATGCGGTTCCCCACGCCGCGCGAGCCGGAGTGCAACATCAGCCACACGCCCTCCGACTCATCGAGGCACAGCTCGATGAAGTGGTTCCCCGTCCCCAGCGTCCCCAGGTGCGACAACTCCGGCCCACGGCCGATGCGCGGATGCTTCCCGACGATGCGGTCGTACCCCTCCACCAACCGCGCCCACTCCTGCTGGTGCCGCGCGGGCGCCACACGCCACGCGCCCACGTCGTTGCGGCCACCGTTGTCGGAGCGGCCATGCGGCACCGCCCGCTCAATCGCCGAGCGCACCCCACGCAGCGAGTCCGGAAGCTGGTCCGCCCGCAGCGTCGTGCGAACGGCGATCATCCCGCAGCCGATGTCCACCCCCAC